>JAGYNW010000015.1 GCA_018399915.1 Candidatus Omnitrophota bacterium | reverse complement strand
ACGGAAATTGACCCGGGTGCGCTGCGATTCCATATAAGAAAAGATTATGATTAATTCAACGCCTTTGACCTGTTTCAAAAAATTGAGCGTCGTCTCCCGCAGATCAAAATCCAAGGAAAAGCGTTCCTGAAGTTTTTTGTCGAACTCAAAACAGATCACACGGCCTCCATAAAATTGTTTGAGTTTGCCGATGATCTTGGCGAACTGAAAGAAATCTTCAAAGGGAATGGACTCATAAATTTGCTCATAAAGCTTGTCATTCGGAATATCAAAACGCATCAACTCGCTGACGATCCTGTGTGTTTTGGCCGATGTATTGGAATATCGAAAACTCCCTGTATCCGTCATGATAGCGACATATAAATAAATCGCGATCTTCCGGGTCAGAGTAAACGGCTTGCCTGAAAACAAATCATAAATCACCTCTCCCGTCGATGAACTTCGGGTGTCCACACAATTAATATGCCCAAAGCCATCATTGGACACATGATGATCAATGTTGACGATCTGTGTCTTTGAGCTAATCAGATTTTGCACCTGGCCTGTCCGGTTCAAGTCTCCGCAGTCCAGAACGATCACCAGATCAAAAGCTTTCCGTATCCTTGCCGGGGATTTTTTGATGCGTGCGAGTCCGCCGATAAAAGAATACCGCTCAGGGACCTCATCATTATTCAATAAGGTCGCGCGCTTCCCTATTTGACGGAGATATTCACTCAGAGCTAACTGAGAACAGATAGCATCGAGGTCCGGATTAATATGCGCCGTTATCAGAATATTCCGGCTTGAACGGATCGCCTCAATCAGTCTTTTCTTTTTCATCAGATATCTCCTTCAAGGCCGCGTCAATTTGAAAACTGGAATCTACCGAAGTGTCATAGACAAAAAAAAGGTCCGGCGTATATCGAATACGCATACGGCTGCCGACAAACTTCTTGATCCTTCCTTTCGCCCGGTCTAAAACCTGGCGCACCTCTTCGGAAGAATGCGTATCGCCGAACAGGCTGAACATCACCTTTGCATTTCTCAGGTCCGGGCTGACATCCACCGCCGTGATGGAAACAAATTCAACCCTGGGGTCACTGAGCTCCTTGGATAAAATAAGACTTATTTCTTTCTTGAGCTGCTGATTAATTCTATCTAACCGGTTCATAATCCTTTCCCTCCCTCCATGATCTTACGGACCGCTTTCATTTCTTCCGATCTTCTCTTAAGACCATGATCGATTTTTTCATATAAAAGTTCTTTCAGGATAACCCCTATCTTGGGTCCGGCGGCAATCCCCATCTGTTTGAGGTCATTGCCATCCACTTTTAATTTAACATGCCTGTATTGATCAAGATATCGTTCCAAATGCCTGATCACTACCGCCCTCCGGGTCGCCATCCGGACAAAAAGTACAGTGACGGGCGTCAATTGCTCAAGGCGGGCATAAACCTGATGAGGCCTTAATTGGATATTATTCAAATAGGCTACCGTAGCTGAAAAACCCGCTGATTGCAAAACTGCCTTTTTCTCCTCATTAGACAACTGAAATCTGGAAACGATTGCGCGAACTTGCCGCTCTGGCATCCCCTTGAGAATCGCGAGAAAATAAAACAGCCAGCGCTGCTCTGGCTGAACAAGCCCCTTCCATCGTCCGGTCAAAGCCCTGTGATTGTATACCTTTCGGATAAAGCGGATATCCAATTGTAAAGGATCATGAATAAATGTCAAGCCGCCCAGATGCGAAAGCCGGCGTAAAGGCTTCAGCGGATCTTCTTCCATCAATATCTTTTTAAACTCCGCGAAATAGCGGGGAGCTTTGACACGCGTCTCTTTTCTTTTCTTCAGGGCCGCCTTTAAAAGCTGCAAAGTATGCCTTTCGATCCTGAAATTCAGCCTCTGCTCAAACCTGACCGCACGCAAAATCCGGGTCGGATCATCACAAAAACTTTTGTCATGAAATACGCGGATACGTTTCTGCTTCAGGTCGGCATATCCCTGGCCCGGATCGATCAAGGCCCCGAAACATTTTTTATTCAAAGCTATCGCCAAGGCGTTAATCGTAAAATCGCGTCTTTGCACATCCTGCAGAAAATCTCCCTTGCGGACTTGAGGCAAGGCGCCTGGCCGGGCATAGGTTTCCGCCCGAAAAGTGGACAGATCGATTCGGCGCCCCCTGGTCACAAACAACGACGCGGTATAAAAAGCCTTGTAAATAACCACTTTCGCATCAAACTGCCGTGCCAAGGCGCGCGCAAAAGAGGCGCTATCGCTATCGATAACAATATCGATATCCCAAAGGTCCAGATCACGCGCAAGAAAAATATCCCGGACCAATCCTCCGATCAAAAAAGCTTGTAAACCGTTACGGTCCGCGGCGGCGCCTATTTTCCGCATTAAGGCCGTTAATGACTTATCTATTCCTTGACAATATTGAAAAGGGTTCTTTCTTTTTTCAGAACTGAAAGGTGACATCTTTATCCCCGGGGATGAAACTGTTTATGAATAGATTTAAGCCGTTCCTTGTCCACATGCGTGTAAATCTGCGTCGTGGAAATGTCCGCGTGCCCCAGCATTTCCTGGACAGATCTCAGATCCGCACCATGCTCTAAAAGATGCGTGGCAAAGGTATGTCTAAGGGTGTGAGGTTTAATGGTCTTTTTAATATTCGCTTTTTGGGCATAAAATTTGATGATCTTCCATATGCTTTGCCGGCTGATCTTTTTTCCCAACCGACTCAAGAAAAGGGTTTTATTCAAACTGTCTTTGACCAAAACCGGACGCGCGGTCTCACAGTAACGCAATACAGTCTCTTTAGCTGTTTTGCCGACGGGAATGATCCGCTCTTTCTTTCCTTTACCGACACAGCGGATATACCCGATCTCAAAGTTCATGTTATCCATTTTTAGATCGACTAACTCCGATACCCGCATACCGCTGGCGTAAAACAATTCCAGGATAGCCCTGTCCCGGACCACCTGCCAGCCTTTGCCTTTTACCGCTTTGATCATCCGTGTCATCTCATCAACAGAAAGGACATCCGGAACCCGCGTCCAGATCTTTGGGGCGTCGATCAAGATCGTGGGATCTTCCTGCGCCAGCCTTTCCCGTAACAAAAACCGGTGAAACATCTTTATCGCAGCTAAATTGCGCGATATGGATTTTACGGCCAAGCCGTCTTTCTTCAGGGAATACATAAAATCCATAATGACGGTTTTATCAATACTATCAATATCTTTGATCCCGCGGCTTTTCATAAACAGTTCATATTTATTCAGATCTCTTCGGTAGGCAAACATCGTATTGTCCGCAAGGCCGCGTTCCACCGCCAAAAAATCAATGAATTCTTCTATGTATTTTTCCATACCTTTTCTTTTTATTGATCGATAAAATGCCCTTGCAGATCCCTGGGATTAAACCGGGTCCGGATCTTAATCGAATTGGAATTGATCCGGTTATTGATCCTCACGATATTCCACATGATATAAGGCTTGGCAAACTCCTCGCGGATAGACTTAAATTCCTGGATCATTTCATCAAGACGAGCCCTTTTCTCTTCTTTCAAATATACCCGCATCTGTTCCAGGGACTTCAAGCCCTGCTCCAGAAAATACCGGTGCCGTTTTTCATTGCGGCTTTCCTTCAACGCCTCTTCCAGGGATTTGCCCCAGATCACCCAATAATTGTAGTGCTTGGTATAATTCTGTTCTGCGGTAAAATTCTCCGGAGAATAATCCACAGGCTCAAAAATAACCTCACCTTTATAAGTATCATCCTGCTTTTTCTTGCGGATAAATTTTTTCCGTAAAGGCTCGCAGCCTTCGAGCAGAAAAAAACACAAAAGAAGGCATACCCCTAAAACATATCGCTGACGACTTCGGCTTCTTCTCATTCTCAACTCCTCCATCATGCCATTTTCGTTAATATTATCTTTTTAACTTTTTTTGAAAAATGTATACATAAAAGCTGGGCTTCCGCTGCTCCCTATTTCCCCGCAGGACAAACAGTCACAGTGTTCAAAAAACAGCAACGTTCACTAAGTCTAAAAATTCACGCTCAGTAATCATGGTTAATTTCCAATCACGGGCTTTTTGGTATTTCGACCCGGGCGACTCGCCCACAACCACATAGTCAAGATTTTTACTTATTCCCGAGGCTACCTCGCCCCCGCTTTGCCGCACCCGGTCCGCAGCCTCTTGTCTTGTGATATGTTCCAGCTTCCCCGTGAATAAAAATTTCTTACCAAATAATTCCTTGCCGGCATCCGTCTCGGCCGGTTCGGTTAAATTCACACCATATTGCTGACACCTCTGGATCAAACGGCGCGTGCCTTGACTCTGCAAGGTTGTTACTACTGATTGCGCCATGATCGTCCCGATTTCATGAATAGCTGTCAACTCTTCTTCTGTCGCCGCTAACAAACGATCCATCGATCTAAAATGTTTGGCCAGAATGTGCGCGGCCTTTTCTCCGATATTGGGAATTCCCAAACCATATAAAAATCGTGACAAAGGCTGTGTTTTGCTTTGGCCAATGGCTTCAATCAAATTCCTGGCCTTTTTCTCTTTGAAAAGGTCCAGGGTCAAAAGGTCGTCTTCCCGCAGTCGATAAATATCAGAAATGTTCTTGATCAGCCCCGTGTTGAATAATTGATCCACGACTGACTGCCCTAATCCTTGGATATCCATGGCCGGGCGCGAAGCAAAATGGATCAATCCCTGACGCAATGTTTTCGGACATTGTTTGTTGACGCAACGGTAAGCCACCTGGCCTTGATTTTCGCGCACGACTGGCCCGTGGCATTCCGGACAAATTTTCGGAACCTTGAATTCAGAACCTTTGGCTTGCGGCGGAGATTCCAGCACCTTAATAATCTTGGGGATAACATCACCCGCCCTTTCCAGCAAAACCCGATCACCTTCCTTAATGCCCAAACGAGCAACCTCATCAAAATTATGCAAGGTCGCGCGCTTGATCACGACACCCGCGCACTCTACCGGCTGCAGTTCCGCGATCGGTGTAAGCACGCCGGTCCGGCCGACTTGAACTGAAATTTTGCGTACCGTCGTCGCCACCTGATGCGCGGGAAACTTGTACGCGACGGCCCAGCGCGGAGACTTGCGCGTTTCTCCCAAGGCCCTCTGCTGAGCAAAGGAATTGACCTTAATGACCACGCCATCAATATCATAGGGGATCTGTTTCCGTTCTTGTTGAAATTGATGACAATACCGGATGACTTCGTCAAAGCTGGAGCACAACCGGTTATGGGCATTGACCGGGAATCCCCATTCCTGGGCGGCCTGCAAAAATTGCCATTGCGTGGTAAATTCCATGGGTCCCTCATAAACGCCCAGGGCATACACAAAACAATTTAATCTCCGGTTCGCCGCAACGCGGGAGTCCAATAACTTCACAGTCCCGCTGGTGGCGTTGCGGGGATTCGCAAAAAGATTTTCTCCTTTCTCTTTGCGGATACGATTCAATTCTTGAAAATCCTTACTGTTCATATAAATTTCCGCCCGAACATCTATCATCGAAGGGAAATCCGCTCGCTTGCGGGTATGCAACCTGAGCGGGACCGACCGGATCGTCCGGATATTGTGCGTAATAATCTCGCCCCGGACCCCATCGCCGCGAGTGGCGCCCAAAACAAAATCCCCGTCTTCATATCTCAAAGATGCGCTTACCCCGTCGATCTTAAGCTCAACAACAAACGTGACAGCTTCGCCGGCAAGCCCTTTTTGTATCCGCTGATGCCACTCTCTCAACTCCGAGACATCATATGTATTATCCAGCGAATACATCTTGGAGCTGTGGCGAACGGTTTGAGCGGTTGCCGGGATATCACTCCCGATCCGTTGCGAAGGAGAATTGCTGGAACGGAATTCAGGAAATTTTGTTTCAAGATCGACCAAAGCCCGCATCAAATCATCATATTCCTTGTCTGTTATGACAGGTTGATGCGCTACATAATACGCGTAATTATATTGTTCAAGCGCTTGGGAAAGCTCTTCAATTTTCTTCTTAGCTTCAGCTTTGTTCATGCGGCTCTCACTTTAGAAATAAAAGTTTTTTTGAAGATATGACCGTGGGCTTATCCCCTCGTGGATCTATTGGCCGATGGCTAAACGCCTGGCAAGCATTTCAGGTAGGTTTGCCTCTAAAATCTTCATTTGTGTCGCATTGATATCGTAAGGAACCCTCCGGATCTCCACGGTCTTATTATCCTTATCATAAATACAATAGGAGGCTAACGGTAAATTATCACGAGGCTGCCCGACGCTACCGACATTGACCAGATACTTACACCCTGCCTGCAGCGTGATATTCAATGAATCCGAAAGAAAGCTGCGCTTTCCTTCCCGCACAAAAATCTGGGGGATATGGGTGTGCCCTACAAAACAAATGATGCGGTCCATCAACTCAAAAGTCGTAATGGCATTGGTAATATCAAAAAGGTAAAAAAACCGGTCTGGCTCATCCAATGAGCCGTGCGCCATAATCAAATCATTATTTTTATACGTTAATTCCAGTCCGCTCAAAAAATCAAGATCACTCTTTCTTAACTGCTTCTGTGCCCAATAGATCGCCTTTTTTCCTTCCTCCCGGAAAAACAAAGGATCCAGTTTCTCGCAAGCCGCCTGGTCGTGATTCCCTGCGATGGTGATAATGTTTAGACTGCGGATGACTTCCAGGCATTGCTGAGGATTTGCGCAGTAACCCACAATATCCCCGGCACACAAGATCTGATTGATATTTTGCTTCCCAATATCTTTCATGACCTCCTCAAGGGCCTCCAGGTTACTGTGGACATCAGATATTATCGCATACCGCATAAAGCAACTCCCCTCCCTTTCCCCGGAAAACCCTACGTGTCAGCCGGTTAAAATTCAATACGGAACTCCTTGTAATCGTAACTGTCAATTTCATTATACTGAACATCTTTATTCCGAATATAGCCGGAATAATGAGATTGGACATCCTCACAAAGCTGATCGATCTTATCCTTGGACCCTTCGACCAAAACCTCAACATTGCCATCAGGAAGATTTTTTACCCATCCCTTCAGATTGAGGTTTATGGCATACCGTTGTACCGTGTAGCGGAAGCCTACGCCTTGAACCGTACCTGAATAAAGAATATGTGCCTTGATCATGTCGCACCTCACATAAGTCAATTTGGTCCTGATAAAAGATTGTAAACATTATATCAGACTTTCGAGGCCTTTTCAGATTTTCAGCCGAAATTTTCTTGCCTCAAGACCATAAAAGACTAAAAACTACCATCCCCCTGAAAAAGATTTCCCAAAATATTCCCGCCTAAACCGCCGATGCCCTTCTTTTCGCCTACCTGGCGATAAGACGCAGCCGCGAAGATTCTGTCTGCCAACCGGGAAAAAGGCAGGCTTTGCAAATAAACCGTGCCCGGTCCTGATAAATACGCCACGAATAAACCCTCTCCTCCGAAAAGCGCGTTCTTAAACCCGCCAATAAATTTAATATCGTAGTCAACTGTCGGGCTCAAGGCGACCAGACAACCGGTATCGACTCTTAAACGTTCACCCGCGGCCAGGTCTTTTTTGATAACCGTACCCCCGGCATGGATAAAGGATAATCCTTCTCCTGTCAACCGCTGTAAAATAAAGCCTTCGCCTCCGAACAAACCCGCGCCGAACCTCTTGGTAAAAGCGACTTCGATCTCAACTCCCCGGGCGGCACATAAAAACGCGTCCTTCTGGCAGAGAAAACTGCCGCCGAGCTGCGCGAGGTCCAAAGGGATAATCTTGCCGGGATAAGGCGCGCCAAAAGCCACATGGCCTTTGCCTTTACCGTTGTAAAGGTACGTCGTGATAAAAAAACTTTCTCCTGTGATCATCCTTTTAAAACCGGAAAAAACGCCGCCCATCGCTGTCTGCATCTCAATGCCATCGCCCATATACATCATCGCACCGGCTTCGGCCCGCACCCCCTCGGCCGGATCCAATTCGATCTCCACGATCTGCATATCATCCCCAAAGATACGGTAATCCACAACATCGGCCATATCAGGCTCCCTTCGTCTTAAAAGATTCAACAAAAAAGGTTATCTTAGAACAGCGATCAAACATCCGAAAAATCCCAGGACACCGATCGCGGAAAAAAGGATACCCATCCCCAGTATCATGTAACTACCGGCGCTCACGCCGGGTTCCAGCACAGACTCATCCGGATTATCGGGGTTGTAATACACCGTAACCCGGCTGTTGGCCGGATAGGCCCGCACAATCTTACGGGCATCGGACGCGCTCGAAGAACTGTATTGCCCAAAGGAAACATTGTTCGAGGAATATGTCTGGCCGTCAAGCTGAAACTCAAACATCACATCAGCTGTGTAGGTAACAGAACTGCCACTGCTGGAGGAGTTGCGGTTGCGTTCCCGGACAACCTCGCTGTTGACAATGACACCCTGCGTGGTCGGCCAGGCGATGCTTTGTTTGGCATTATCGAGAACTTTAGACCCGTGACGGGCCAAAAAAATTCCTGCAATCAAAAAAAGCGGCATAATCAACAAACCCAACAGCGGATTCCCTCTTCTTCGCATAAGCGGTCTCCTTTCCGGTTAATGCCGGAACAATTCACTGTCCGACCTCATACCTCTTTGATACTAAAACCGATCTCAGCTTCGGCTACGATCTTATCCCCGACAAATGCCTGGGTCTTTAAAAACCCTGCCTTTGCCATCATTTTGAGAGTCGTCACCTCTATCCGCAACTGATCACCTGGCACGACAGGCGCCTTGAATTTACAAGATACCTTAGCCAGATAATAGACCAGGTCCTTACCTTGCATATCTTTGCTGTGATAAAAATAAATACACCCGGCCTGGGCCATGGCCTCGATGATCAAAACCCCGGGCATGACCTTTTCACCAGGAAAATGCCCCACAAAAAAATGCTCATTGATCGTAACATTCTTTAAAGCCACCAATTTTTTATTGGGCTCCAGCTCCAAAACTCTATCAATAAGCAAAAAAGGGAATCGATGCGGAATGATTTTTCTGATCTGTAAAATATCCAACTCCATTTCTTATCCTTTCTTTCTGCACTGGTTGTTCGATCCATATTTCATTATGGATAACCTGTTTTATTTTTCCATAATTTTTTTAAAAAATTTTTACGGACTCTTGCCCGGCATGGTCAGGTTTGAATATTAGCTCTCTTTTTTAAAGAGACAGACCACCGTCCACAACAAGGTTTTGGCCGATAATGTAGCGCGACTGGGCGGAAAGCAAAAAAACCATGCAGCGCACCACATCTTCGACTGCCCCTATCCGTTGCAGGGGAATACGGGCGGCAATTTCTTGTTTGTCCTTATCGGAAAAGTCGTTAAGAATATCCGTTTCAATAAACCCGGGACAAATCCCATTGACCCTGACGCCATAGCCCGCGACTTCCCTGGCCAGCGACCGGGTAAAAGCGTTCATCCCGCCTTTTGAGGCCGAGTAATTGCTTTGCCGGGGCATCCCGACAATACCGCTTATCGATGAAATATTAATGATATCCCCGCTTTTTTGTTTCAGAAAGGTAACAATACACGCGCGCGAAACATTGAACAGGCCGTTGAGATTGGTATCAATAACCCTCAGCCAATCGTCTTGACTCATAAGCATGAGCGCCTTGTCCCTAATGATCCCTGCATTATTCACCAGCACATCTATGCGGCCTTCTTCTTGACGGATATCCGCAATCCAGGTTTTCACCTGATCGAAATGTGTAACATCCACCTGCCGGCTCAAGACCCGGAATCCTTGAACGGATAATCCTTTTTCCACGAGCGCGGCAGCCTCCTCATTACGGTTATAATTAAAATGGACAGCATAACCCATTTCTGCCAATCTTTCAACGCAGCCCCGACCGATCCCGCGGGAACCTCCGGTCACGACCGCAACTTTTTGTATTGAATCCTTTGTTCCTACTGAAGTCATATTCCTCCTCTTTTGCCTAGCGCATTTTTCCCAGGACCATACAGCTATTGCTTCCATTCGGGCCAAAAGTAATGACCAGGACTTTATTTACACTACACGCCCGGACTTTATTCGGGACATAATCCAGGTCACAGGCCGGGTCCCTGTCCCTGTAATTGACCGTCGGGGGTAAGAAATTCTTGCTCAACGCGCCCAGGGAAGCCGCAACGGATAAAGCCCCGGAAGCGCTGAAGCTTTCTCCGACCATTGACTTGATCGCGCTGATCGGGATGGCGTATGCCTGCTTGCCGAAAACCTCTTTGATCGCCTCGGTCTCAATCTTGTCTGCCTGGGGGGTGGAATTGGCGTTAGCGCAAATGTAATCGATATCCTGGATATTCAGTCCGGCCTCATCCAAAGCACGCCGGATAGCGGTCTTTAATCCCGTTGCGCGGGGGTTGTATTTATTGAGACGGTAGGGATCAAAGCAATACCCGAATCCCAGGACTTCCCCGAAAATCGTACATTGGCGTTTCTTCGCATGGTGATAATCCTCCATAGCGAGCAAGCAGGCTGCCTCCGCGAACATAATCCCGTTGCGTCTTCTGTCAAAAGGGCAATTGATGAATTCTTCTTCGGGCTTCAACCCGGATAAAAACTGAAGGGCATGAAAGCCCAAAAATGTCTGACTGCACATCTCTTCTACGCCTCCGGCATAAACCAGTTGAGCCCGATTCAACTGAATCGAATCATAAGCGTAGCGCATGGCATCTATGCTGGCCGTGAATCCTGTCGATAAGGTGGCGTTGTATCCTTGAATATTATTCCAAATAGAGACCTGACTGGCAGGGGCATTGATGACGGTATTGGGGAAAAGGGCAGGATTGGTATACCGCGGGCCTTCTTTAAGCGCGGTCTCATCAAAATCATTAATGCTTTTAAGGCTGCCTAATGTGGTCCCGACGGAAACTCCGATATCATCAGTGTTGGCTTCCGTGATCTCCATCCGGCTGTCGGCTACAGCCATCTTGGAGGCGGACACCAGCAATTTAGTGCTTCTGTCTAAAGACCGCAGGCCTTTGGGCCCCATGTATTGTTTCGGATTAAAATCCCTGATCTCTCCGCCAGTTTTGACCGTAAAATCATCCGTAGGAAACAAGGAAATCTTCTTTTCCCCGGACACGCCGTAGTAAAGGGCGTCCCAAAAATCCTCCCGGCCTTTGGCGTTACAGGTTAAAAGGCCTATCCCTGTGATCACAACTCGTTTTTTCATAAAATAGTCAAATTGCGGGGTTACCCCTTGTAAACATAAGGGGATCTTGACTCTTTGTATCCGGAAAGGATATACTTGGCCAGAATATCCGTTTCAATATTGATCCTGTCCCCTTTTTTATTCTCGCCCAGGGTCGTGACCTCCAAAGTAAAGGGGATCAAATAGACAGAAAAGAAAGTTTTGCGCACATCACCTATGGTCAAACTGACACCGTCGAGGCATACCGATCCTTTAGGCACAATATACTTGGCAAGGTCCTTGCGGATCGTGATCTGCAGTTCCGTGTAATTGGGCCTATGAATGACATCGCGCACCGTTTCCATATTATCCACATGGCCGGACACGAAATGGCCGCTGATCCGGTCACTCATTTTTAAAGCCCGCTCGAGATTCACTGTCTTGCCTGGCTTTAAACATCCCAATATGGTCTTTTCAATCGTTTCTTTCATGATATCAAATGTCATTACCCCGGCTTTGATCCCCACAACCGTCAGGCATACCCCGGCGACTGAAATGCTATCGCCCACCTTTGTGCCGCGCGCCACTTTTTTGGCCTTGATCTGTATGGTCGACAAATTTTCTTTTTCCTTTATGGAAACAACTTCTCCGTATTCTTCAACGATTCCTGAAAACATAGCCCTCCACCATTATATCTTTGTTTAACTTATTGATTTTTATGTTCTCCAATGCCATGGCTTTTTTTAAATTGAAAATATCCAGTCCCACGATAGAATCCAGGGCCTGCTTATCCCCGATGATCTTTGGCGCGATGTAAAAATACATCTTGTCCACAAGCTGGTGTTTCAAGGCGCTGCCGATCACATTGGCGCCACCCTCGATCAGAATGCTGGAGATCTCTTCTTTAGCCAGTTCTTTCGCCATCCAAATCATATCGATCCTGCCGTTCTTTAAGATCGGAGCCACCAAAACATGGGCGCCTAAATTCTCAAAAACACTTCTTTTCGCTAAGGAAGCCCTTTTGGTCGTAACCAGAATACAATCCCCGGGATCCGTGTCGTTAAAAAGTCTGGCCTTCCGGGATATCATCAAGGTCGTATCCATAACGATCTTCTTGATCTTTTTGGATTTATGGCTGGCGCTTAACCGCGGATCATCCTTCAAAACCGTATTGATGCCGACCAAAATGGCGTCATACTGGTCGCGGATTTTACGGGCATATTTACGGGTATCCTCAGCGGTAATCCATTGGGATTGGCCGATGGATGTCGCAATCTTGCCGTCCAGGGTCTGCGCGATCTTGGCGGCGAAAAAAGGTATCTTTTTTTCTATGTATTTCACAAAGACCTCATTAATCCTGAGAATCTCCTCCTGCAATAAGCCCACATCAACCTTGATGCCTTTGGCCTTTAACTTACGGATGGATTTTCCCTTGGTCAACGGATTCGGATCTTTAGCGCCTATGACAACCCGTTTAAAACCGCTGGCGATGACCGCATCCACACACGGAGGCGTCCTTCCCTGATGCGCACAAGGCTCCAGGGTCACATACAAAGTGGCGCCTTTCACGGCAGTACCCGCCTTCTTGATCGCCATGATCTCCGCGTGATCACCGCCGCATTTCTTGTGCCAGCCCTGGGCGATCATTTCCCCTTTTTGCACGATAACAGCACCCACCATGGGATTGGGAGAGACCTTGCCTTTTCCCTTGAGGGATAATTTCACGGCTTTTTGCATGTATTGAAGATCTGTCATTTTACGGTTAAACCCTATCGGTTTTTCTAAAATGATTTAATCAAAAGTGTAATTGAAAATGTCGGAAAAAAGATGCGAAGTCGGCACCGTGCTAGCATCTCGATACAGCAGCTTTTAATTGTTCGACATAGGCATACGGCAATTTTGTGCTGCCGATAGCGGCGTGCCCGCCTGTCTGTCCATGAGAATCCGAACCGCCGGTCACTACCAAATTATGTTTTCGGGCAAGCCCCTTGTAATGGTCACGGACATTTTCTGAAACATCCGGATAAACAGCCTCCAGTCCGCCTAATCCTGCTTTAACCAGCTGAGGGATCAACTCGTCAACATTTGTGATCATGGGATGCGCCAAAACAGAAACGCCCCCGAACTCCCGAATAAGCGCAATCGCCTCCTGCGGGGATTGTTTGAACTTGGGCACATATGCCGGAGCGCCTTCAGCGATGTACTTATCAAAAGCCTTTTTTATGTTGGAAACCCATCCTTTTTGCTTGAGGACCGTGGCTAGATGAGGCCGTCCCACGGATTTTGATTGTGCCAGATCACAGACCTCCTTGAGTTCGATATTGTCGATGCCCAGGCTTTTCAGCTTCAGGATCATCTTCGCCATGCGGCTGATGCGGGTATCCTGCATTGTGTTCAAACGCGCCTCAAAATCAACGGATTGATAGTCGAACAGGTATCCCAGGATATGGACATCTTTACCATTGATCTCTGATGATAATTCAATGCCCGCAATGACCTCTATGCCATATTCTTCGGCAGCCTTACGGGTGGGTTCAATCCCCTTAAAGGTATCATGATCGGCAATAGCGATGCACTGGATACCTTTTTTATGCGCCTCGGCTACCACCTCTTCAGGCGAAAAGGAACTATCCGAATAATTTGTGTGAATATGCAAATCCGCGAATTCCGCCATGATCAACTTTCATTAGAAACATGTTCTTGTTTATGGATCTTGTCAAGAATACCATTGACGAACTTGCTGGATTCCATGTCGCCATACTTTTTAGCCAACTCAACCGCTTCATTAATGGTAACCTTGGGCGGGATATCGGAAGCAAACAACAACTCGTAGACACCGATACGCAAAACATTGCGATCGATAACAGCCATTCTTTTCAACTGCCAGTTCGTGGCGTAATAAGAGATCTTTTCATCAATTGCCTCAAACTGGCCGGCAATTCCCTGGATAATGCGTTCGGTAAATTCCTTAATATTCTTATCCTGGTTTTCGATCTCTACCCAGAAAACATCAAAAGCCATGCTCAAATCTCTACGGGTCATTTCGGCCTGATAAAGGATTTTAAGGCTGCATTCCCTGGCTTGCGTTCTTTTTCGCATAGATAATTATTCCTGCCAACGGTTTATTTTCCAAAAATCAGAACTTCCATATCTACTAGTATAAAGCGCTAGATGCGATTAAGCAAATTAAACATCTCGATAGCGGCTAAAGCCGCTTCACGGCCTTTATTATCCCCGTCCTCTTCCGCCCGGGCGTAAGCCTGTTGCAGTGTCTCTGTTGAAAGGACTCCCATGATCACGGGCTTGTTTGTCATCAGCGCAACCCGGGATATGCCCGTGGCCGCGCCCTGGGCAACCAATTCAAAATGATAGGTCTCGCCACGGACCACCGCGCCCAGACAGATAACCGCGTCAATGGTCTTCTTCCTGGCCAGTTTCAAGGCTGCCACCGGAATCTCAAAAGCCCCGGGGACCCAGCAAACCATGGTATTTTTCTTTTTTACCTTCTGTTTTGCCAGTTCATCCAAACAACCTTCAAGCAAACGCCGCGTGATGAACTCATTAAATTTGGAAACAACGATCGCCACCCTGAGATCCTGACCATTGTGATTCCCTTCGACGCTCTTCACCATAATTCTGTCTTTCTATTCAAAGGGCCTAAAGAATATGGCCCAATTTTTCTTTTTTTGTCTTCAGATAATCCACATTGTTCGGATTATGCGCGACCTTCAATCCCACGCGGTCTTTAATGGTCAGGCCATATCCTTCCAGCCCGACGATCTTGCGAGGATTATTAGTCAAAAGACGGATCTCTTTGACCCCGAGGTCCACAAGGATCTGAGCCCCTAACCCATAATTGCGCAAATCAGGCGAAAAGCCCAAGGCCTCATTGGCCTCAACCGTGTCCATTCCGGAATCCTGTAAGTTGTAGGCCTTTAATTTATTGATAAGGCCAATGCCCCGGCCTTCCTGGCGCATGTAAAGGAGCACTCCGGAACCCGCTTCGGCAATGCTTTTGAGGGCCTGATCTAATTGCGGTTTGCAGTCACAACGCAAAGAACCAAAAACATCTCCTGTCAAACATTCGGATTGCACTCTGACCAAGACCGGCTCATCATGTTTGATCTCACCTTTAACAAGGGCTAAATGAATAAAGTCATCTACCTTGGACTGATAAGAAATAAGCCGAAAATCCCCGTATTCGGTCGGCAGCTTGACCTCAACCGCCCTTTCCACAAAAGTCTCCGAACGCTGCAGATATTCAATTAAACTGTCAATGGTACAGATCTTCAAATTATGTTTTTTCGCAAATTTCTTCAAATCATCGGTCCGCGCCATGGTCCCGTCATCATTCAT
Source organism: Candidatus Omnitrophota bacterium (assembly GCA_018399915.1). Classification (GTDB taxonomy): domain Bacteria; phylum Omnitrophota; class Gorgyraeia; order Zapsychrales; family Zapsychraceae; genus M55B153. The sequence goes on along the minus strand of JAGYNW010000015.1, from coordinate 3,323 downwards.
GATCTCACAGATAACACCGGCAGGACGTAGCCCGGCTAAACGGGTCAAATCCACAGAGGCCTCTGTATGCCCGGCCCTCACCAAAACCCCGCCTCTCATGGCCCGCAAAGGGAACAGATGGCCCGGGGTGATAAAATCCGAAGATTTCGCTTTTTCATCGATCAGGCACTTGACGGTCTGAGCGCGGTCCGCGGCCGAAATACCAGTCGTCACTCCTTTGGTCGCATCGACAGAGATCGACCAGGCGGTATCGCATTTCTGATGCCGATGGCTGATGTGCACTTTCATGGGATGCAGATCGAGTTCATCCAGTCGTTCGGCTTCCATGGGCATACAGATCAAGCCCCGCGCCTCGCGCGCCATAAAATTGATTTTCTCCGGGGTAATAAACTCCGCGGCGCAAAGAAGGTCACCCTCGTTTTCGCGGCCTTCATCATCCATGACAATGATTAATTTTCCTGCCTTTAAGTCATCCAGGACTTCTTGAATTGTATTAAACATAATTGACCTCTATCATTTATTAGGTGTTAATGGAATTATTCGATAAAGAAAAAAATCCCAAGATAAACCTTGGGATATCCGGCTGCCTTGCGTAAATACGTGCTGTCTTGTTAAGAGCAAACATGGGCCTGAAATTTTTTCAAAAAATCATCCTATCCGCTTAATTTATGAGGTAATATATTCTAAATATTATTTCTTGTCAAGTAAATAATATCACTCTATAATTATTAATTAGCTTATTGATCTTAGTAATATCTGGGAACAAACAGATGCCGGAAAATCCACAAAAAAAATGTAAACTTATGATTATCAATGTTTTATACGTGAAAGCGAAATCCCTATGCGTCTTGCCGAAACCATAATCCAGCAACTGAACCGGAAAGGTCAAACCCTGGCGGTCGCCGAATCCTGCACCGGCGGCCTGATTACCGATCAATTGACCAATGTATCCGGAAGTTCCCCATGCCTTCTTCTGGGAATAGTGGCCTACAGTAATGACGCCAAACACAAATTGCTGAAAGTCCCCCGGACGCTTCTTAAAAAACACGGCGCTGTCAGCGAACAGGTCGCACTCGCCATGGCTCAGGGTGTCCGCGTAATCCAGGAAGCCGACTACGCGATCAGTGTGACCGGCATCGCCGGCCCTTCAGGAGGCACGCCCCCAAAACCGGTCGGCCGCGTGTATGTCGCTGTTGTTACCCCAGAAGAACATCTTTGTCTGGAATGTCAGTTTGAAGGCACACGAAAACAAATCAAGATGCAGACCATGAAACAGGCGCTCAGGCTCCTTGAAGAATTTTTATTCTGATTTAATCACCATTATTTATGAACGATCATTCCTCTACTAAACCAAAAAAAAATACGGAAAACGCCCGGGTTGTGCTGTATGGGTTGATCATCTTCAGCGCCTGCCTCACGCTCCTTACCCTGGGCCTATGCAATCTCCTGAAAGTACCCGTCACTGAACTTTACCAGGTTTTGATCGCGACCCTTTTCCGCCCCTCACCTAATATCTGCCCGGCCATGAGCATTGAAAAAATTCTTGTGATAAAATTATTCTACTTACTGCTTTTTTTGATCTTACTTGCCATCAGTGGACTGGGCGTTCTAGTGAAACATTCACCGATCGCCTGGAACCGGTTAAGCCTCAGGCTTCTAACAACCACCCTTATGGCATTACTTTTATTCATTGCCGGGCTTCAACAGGTCTCCCGGCTCCGCTATTTATCCAAAGAATACCGGCTCATGTCCCATCCGCAGTCTGAGATCGCCACTGTCATAGATTTTTGCCAAAAGGTGCAAAGCATCATGCCCGGCTATCATCAAGCCACTATTATCAGTGACAAAAACCTGAAAGTCGATCCCTATTTGTTAATCCATCGGACCATCTCTTATTATCTGTATCCTGTTATCTCAACGCGTTTTGAAAACAACCAACCCGCGGATTGCGTGATCCTTTTGGCCATGGATAATTTTTTCAAAGATGTGCCCGAAGGATATCGGATTATTTACATTGAACCGAACAACTACCTCGCTTTGGCGGTAAAAAAAGAGCTTTTAAACCTATGAGCCTGGATAATCTCAATTTAACGCTGGCAATGTTTTTTCCCTTTGTGACAGGGTATGCGCTGATCTCCGTGCTCTTTTACAAAGACCGCGTAAGCCTGCTGTGGAAAGCCAGCCTGGCATTTGGCGCGGGCACAGGACTGTCAAGCCTGATCATGATGCTTTTGGGCGCCCTGGAATTTCCGTTAACACGCCTGACCGTTTCGCTCTCCCTCGGCTTAGTGCTCTGTCTGCTTTTAGGCCTGCTGATACTCCTGGACGCAAAACAACTCTGCCCCTTTCAATGTCAACCGCCTGAAGAAAAACCGGCAAAAACACCTAATGTCGGCTTTGGCGAGATGCTGCTTCGGTTCTTATTGTACGCTTACATCATGCTGAACCTTTTATTTGCATTCCAGCGCGCCTTTACCCTGCCGGTCCACTCCTGGGATGGCCTGGCCACGGTCGCCTTTAAAGCCAAAATCTTTTATTTCGAAGGGCGGCTTCCCCATCTGAATTCTCTGCCCCATCCCACATATCCCCTGCTGACACCGTTCAATGAAACCTGGATCGCCTTGAACCTGGGGCGTTGGAGCGACACTTTAATTAAGATCATTTTTCCCTTTGCCCTGGTTTCTTTCCTAATGGGGGTGTACCATTTCTTGAAAACCTTCACCAATAAGACCTGGGCCTTGATCGGATTAGCCGTGCTGTTGTCATCAAATCTTTTTCTTTTCCATGCCACCATCAGCTACCGGGATTTCTTTCTGATGTATTACAACTGTTTTGTGATCATGCTGCTGTGCCTCTGGGCCAGAGAACCCAAATCTGCTTACCTGATAACGGCCTCACTTTTCGCGGCATTCGCGGTGTTTACCAAACTAGAGGGCACGGCCTTTTTGCTGGTCTATTTCCTTCTCTTTCTGCCTTTGAGTTTTGGGGACAAAATTCGCACCTCAAAGGTCAAGATCATTGATTTTTTTAAATTCAGCGTTCCGCCAATCACCATGGCAATGCTTTTTCATGCCTACAAAATCGCAAACCATGTCTTGCAGGATGGCACCGGCGCCAATGACAAAACCGCGCTGATTCTCTCCTGGCAACGGCTCAAGCTTATTCCGAACGTGATCGTAAAATTTTCCAGAGAGATCTTCTTGACAGGCAATTGGAGCCTCATCTGGGTCGCTCTGCTCCTCAGTCTCATCCAGCTGATGGAAAAAAAAGATACCCATACCATAAAAATTCTGGGCATCAGCATCCTTTTGTTCTTCGGGCTC
>JAGYNW010000149.1 GCA_018399915.1 Candidatus Omnitrophota bacterium | reverse complement strand
AGTCTTTCGGCAATAGATATTGATAATTTATGGGGCGTCCATTCTGTCTGAGCCAGGATAATGCGAACATCTTGCAAGAAAGCTTCTCTATCCGGAATTTTCTCACGTTGAATATTGGCATACTCAGCCCAGGCAACGACTAATTGAGATGCCTGTTGAGCCTTTTGAATATCCGTAAATCCAGCATTGATCAAATCCAACGCAATATCAAACGGCAATGTCTTACCAGTCAATCTTTGCAAGTCTCTGCGCTGATTTTTTGAAACAGCATCCTGATCATCAAGCATCCTTGTCAATTCCAGAAGCTGTCGACCACGGATACTTAAGAGGTTTCCTTGTTCTCCTTCAAAGAATCCATTCTCCCGTTTTCGCAGAATCGTTGATATGCCACCTTTTGCCTCAGATCTGTAGCCCTCAAAAGCCTCTTCTTTGGCTTGCGCTGTTTGAGCCGTGACCTTGGTCGCATCTTTAGATGAAGTTATCCGTGTCGGCAATATTTGCATACCGAAGTATTTCAATACACCCAACAGGCCGCGTTGCGGTTTTTGATCGTAAGTAAATTGTTTACTGCCCTTTTGCAGGCTGGAAAGGATACCTTTGAATTGCTGCAAGCCTTCATGGGTCGAATCAATGGCATCATATTCGCGAATCTCACTGGTTTTCCTAGCAATCGCTGAGCTTATCAATTCACGAATATTTTCTTTAATCTCATCAGGCAGATCTTCTGATCTAAGGGCCTCCCGCCACATACGAATGGTTTCTTGCCATATTTCTTGTGAATGCCAGAGAACCGCTTCGGTTCCAGAGAGATAATGATCCAATAATCGTAATTTACTCGAATAAAGGCCACTTTGCTGTTTTCCGCGGATGTCTATGATCGCTTTCCTGGCGGCCCGTCTTTGCTCCTCACTCAGGCCATCCATTTCTTCAATTTTATTATTTAAGGACTCAATATAATTGGTCATACGGGTATTCCGCAAATAATTGATGACCTTATTGTTCAAGGATGAAGAGGTCTGGTGCAATTGTTGGAAAGAGAGGGCGATCTTTAATTGGTCTTCAAGCGATTTTGTTGTGTCCGCTTTATAAGCCTCATAATCGGAAACTAATCCCAGTATTGTCGTTTGCTGAGTGGAATTTTCCGTCGCCTTATCTAATCTGCGGCCAATTTGCTTATACGCATCGAGAGAGTCTTCCAGTTTTTGTTCAATTTCACTGAATCCGGATTCGCTGATCAAAACCTTTTTGCGTCCCACCGCGCCCGGATCACGCATGTTTCGGTTAACCGCATGCGTAATGGCATCCAATGTCCAATTTTCCGCATGAACAACCAAAACATCCAAATCACCCTTGAAGTTCTTGGCCTTGGCATATCTCGGGGTTGCAATAACCGTTAAGTTCAATTCACCCATATTTTCCAATAACCAACCTTCCATGGATAAGCTTGTCTTGGAATCCATAATGAAAAGTTGATCTGCGAACTGGGCCCTAAGACCTTCCAAGTCTTCGAGATATTGCTCCTGCAATGCCTGCAACTCTACCAAAGACAGATTGTTTAGCTTATATCCTATTTGCGGCTTCGTTAATTCCGTGCTAAGGCGTTCAATATCCGGATTTCCAGAACCGAAAATGAGCGCGCCTCGCTTATCCTTCTTGGCTAGCGCGATCTCTGATTCAAGGTATTCTCCAAATTTTTCTTCTGCCTGCCGATTAATGCTCACATTTTTTTGATCCAGAATATGACTTTCTTCAATGACCGCGATCTCTTTTACCCCTGTGGTCGCCAACATAATAGTTTCTGCTCCGCGTCGGGTTGCCGATACGGCCGTAATCTCGCCTTGTCCGTCAAATTGCTCACCGATCGGATTCTCCATTGAGGTCTTCGATGATATCCGGATATTTCCTAACTTTAATTTTTTCTTATGTTTCTGATTATAGCGTAACGTGGCCGCGACCTTAAACGCCAAGCTTCCGGAAAGCATATTGTCCTGAGTCTCCCCATCCATCTTGGGCACTAATTCTGTCCCGGTTGAATTGATATCCAACTCCGCCCCTTCGGTCTGGGCGAATTCCCTAATCACATCGGAAACAACCATTTCACTGTATTTATCCTGATAATGGCGATATACGAAAGGAGACACCAGGATCTTTTCAGAACCCCATTTGATATCTGACCCTTTTGGCCCTTCCCGGAAGAAAATCATGGCCTGAGGATCTTCTTTCAAACGGCTTTCATATTCCTTTAACGTGGTAACTTCTTCAATGATCGGATTGCTGCTGTTAGTTGTATGTTCGGAATGCTTGCCTTTAATATTAATCTCTTGGAATAATGCCTTCACCTTGCTCGCGACCCATTTGCCCATGCGGTCCTCAGCAAGCCTCCTGTTTCCTGAAACGATAAAAGTTTTCTCTCCACCAATAACGTCATCGACCTCATCAACATTACGTGAACTGTCGGCAGCCTTTCGGGCATTCAATGCACGGATAATCGCCTCACTATATTGTGTGCTGGCAAAGGTATGCGGCAAATGGCCTCTGCGATCAATAGACCAAACAACCATTTTGTTCTTATCCTCAAGGATAGAGAGGATTTCTTTGACTTTCGCATCCGCTTCGGGCATTCTTCCGTCTTTGACCAAGGCATCATATTGAGCGATCTTGCTGTCGATATCAACCAATTCCGCTTTAACCCCGAGGTGTTTTTGGGCCATCTGGCTGACAATTTCCGCTAAAGGAACGGTGAACCCGTGTTCCGAATTAGTTGAGTGAGCCACAAGGTTATTAGCATCATTGGATAATTTTACGGTTATGCTGCTAGACTTGCCTTGATAGATCATTTTGTACAGTTGCGCCAAGACTTCGGCCATGGTTTTACCAGCCGCATTCTTAGCCACCGCAATATTACCATCAATCAATTCTTGAATGATCAATGGCTGATTTGCCTTGAACCTGAAGTTTTCGCCTTGCATAGCCTTAACTTCAGATAAAAAGTTGAGAAGGGATTCCGAAATTTGTTTGGGACGGGTTCTCCAGGTATTTCCATCATAAACATCAATGGCTTTTTCTAAATTCTTTTGTTCTTCCGCCGTCGTCTCAATAATGGCCTGAACACGTGAATCCAGCATGGATATACGTTTATCCGAAAGATCAGTGGCCATAGCGTAGTCATCTGCATCTGGTCCACGTATGGTCTTCTGACCGGAACCGATAAGAGGCATTTGCGGGGTAACCGGTACCGGAGCTGGCATCACCGGCTGCTTGATCTGATCTCTTCTCATCGTAGGTGCAGGCCTATCAAACGGGACAACATCCTGTTGCGTTTTTTGTGGTTTTTCTTCCGGCAAGGCCGCGGCATCAATGATCGCTTTTCGGGAGATGAACAGTTTCACCGTTCTATCAAACACCATAGCCGCATTACCTTGTTGCGGCCGTGCCATGGTAATAATCACGCCTTCTGTAATCTCTTCAGCTGCAGTCGGCTCTTGGGCACGTTCAATCTTCCATTCAAATTTTTCTTCCTCTTTTTCTCTGGCTTCGGATTCTGCCTTTTCTGCCGCTTCCATCTCTTTAACGATCTTTTCTTTCGTAACTTCGTAGAACAAGGCCTCGCCTTCATGCACAACTGCGACATAGATTTTCTTTTCCTGGGTCTTTTTCTTTTGCGTAAAAACTTCTGCCTGTTCTATCGCATGGTTTGTCAACATCTCCCATGTTGAGACCTCTGGATCAACGACAACAAAGAGGTTTTCATGTCGGATGGCAAGCTTGACATACTTCATCTTCGCTTCTAAGGTTTCTTGCTCTGCTAGCTTATTACCCAGAGGGGTCACGCCTTCTCGGCTTTGGATTTGCGCCGTTGCTTTTTTCTGGGCTTGCAACTCTTGTGCCGACTGACCGGATGCTGCGATTTTCGTTTCCATTTCTCTGGCCTTAGAAAGGACTTCAAACCAAATAGCATCCATTTTAGCCTGATTTCCTGGAATTTCGACCTTTTCACCCTTTTCGATCTTTTCCAGCATGATGCGGAAATTATACCAATTACGGCTGATCAGTTCTTCTGCCTGTGGATTAGCATTAACCATGCTGCCGACAATGTCGACCCAGAAACTTTCCACGCCTGCCTTCAGTTTCTTTTCGTAATACTCCATCCAGGCAGGGTCATTCGGATCTTGCTTGGTGGAGGATTGAGCGAAGAAAACAGATCCTACATTTTTGTATAATCGAGAATAATCAATTGTGTTTCTATTACGACTGTTTCGCAATTGCTCGATCAAACGCGTTTTAGGCATGGAGGCCGGATGGGCCGGGACCTTCGGCTGATTAGCCAAGGCTTGCCTACGACGCATAATCTCTTGAAACGCATTATTAGCAACCTTGGCAGGAGCTCTTGCCTGCTTCTTCTGTGCCTGCGGCTTTACTTGATTCTTAATTACCGCTTCCGGCTTTTGCGCTAAGGGCTGCTTGGCTTGTTTGACCCATTGGACAAATTTTCCAATAGTTCCGAAACTATCTAATGTTTCATTTTGCGCTTCTGCAATTTGCCTTTGAACCTTTAAGCTTTCTAGCGTATTAATTAGAGAATCTGCTTTTGCGGCAGTATCGCGGCTGACATATGCCACATAAGAAATGCTTCCTTCTGTATCGGTATAGGCGAAAATCGTTGATTCACTAACATCATCGGAAACTTCGATTTTAGTAAATCCATATGTCTGTGGATTGATATTGTTATTAATCCATATGTCTGTGGATTAATAACAATATCATCGACCGTGTAATTAACATTTCGGGAGGCATCAGCAACTGTAGTTGTCGGAAGGATCGCTTTGGCAACCGCTTGCACACCAAACGTATCTACTAAATCTTTCACGGTTTGTCTTGATTCCAGATCATACGTTTTTAAATTCGTTGGAACAATTACTGCCGCCTTGCTTGCCAGCATGCTTACTTGATCTGGAGCATATGAATTGGCTTCCATCGTTCCTGTTGCGGCATCCACTTTGCGATATACAATGCCTGCTTCGTTTGTTGTATCAATAACGAAAACATCTTTTTCCGGTGATGCTTGCGCCATTTGGACTGCTGATTGATTAATTTGTTCCGGCGCAACTGAAACAAGTTCCGCTCTTGGAGCCGAAATGCTTATTGGTTCACTTTGAGTTGTTGTAAGAGCATAATCCATATCAACATCTGATCCGGTCTTAACGCTTTCTTTTCTAGTCGCAAGATTATGAGGAAGGGTTAACCGTGTTCCATCTCTAGAAATTCTGGCTTTTCCTTCTGGAACGATTTCAACTGTTGAAACATTTTCAATCCTTTGAGCAGGAAGACGTTTGAATGTTCGTTCCAATAATTGAGCATCAACATCAGCATCCACGTTATTGGTAATCTTTATTTGTCTTCCCAATACAGAAATTTCTTTTGCTAAATTTTGAGCTAAGCTTGTCTTAATAGCAATTGCATCTTGCTGAATTACAGGGGCTTG
>JAGYNW010000148.1 GCA_018399915.1 Candidatus Omnitrophota bacterium | reverse complement strand
ACCTGAAAACCTTTTTTTAGAGGTTGCCATTAAGATATTTCTTATTAAAGGGGCCTATATACATGGCCCTGGGTCGGAATATCCGGTTGTTTTCCAGATATTCGTTTACCCGAGCGGTCCAACCTGCAACACGGCTGACCGTAAAGATCGGAGTAAACATCTCCGCGGGAATACCCAATGCGTGATAAACAATCCCGGAATAAAAATCCACGTTAGGAAAGATCTTTTTTTCCTTGCCAAATGAACTGACCACCTCTTTTTCCAATTCCTTCGCAATTTTAAATAAAGGACCGAACTCTTTGTTTTGCTTGGCCAAATGTTTAGCCAATGGCCCCAAAATGCGAGCGCGGGGGTCATAGGCTTTATATACACGATGCCCAAAACCAGATATTTTCCGCTTATCTTTGCGCGCCTTGACAAACCAGGGTTTCACATTTTCCACAGATCCAATCTCCTTGAGCATATGGATCACTTGCTCATTGGCGCCTCCATGCAAAGGACCGCTTAAAGCCGCGGCTCCAGACCCTATAGAGAAATAAATATCTGACAAGGTGGAGGCAACCACCATAGCCGCAAATGTACTGGCGTTCATTCCATGATCCGCGTGCAAGATCAAAGAAATATCCATAATCCGTTCCTCTTCAACTGAAGGTTTTTTACCTGTCATCATGAAAAGAAAATTCGCCGCAAAACTCAGCTCAGGATCTGCTTCGATAGGAAAATGCCCGGAGCGGATACGATTCATAGCCGCAGTGATCGCTGCGGCACCACCGATCAACCGATAACAGGAATTAATACCTGCTGCAGCTTCTTCCTCCTCCCTCTTCTTTTTCTTGAATTCAAAAATCGCATGTTCTTCCCCTCGGGGGGCAAACTCCATTGCGATTGTATCGGCATCTGTCGCAATACTGCTATCAGCGCTAGGCTTATGATCAGCTTGGTCTGCCTTTGTAAATTCTTGTCGCAACATATTTAATCCCAAACGCAAAATAGCCATAGGATGCATTTTTTCAATCGAAAAGCTTAATAAAGTCCGCAATGTTTCCGGGACATTGAAGCATTGTGTTAATTTCTTTTTATAAACCTTTAATTGCACTTCTGTTGGCAGTTCCCCATGCAACAAAAGGTAACTAACTTCTTCATATGTTGAATTAATGCAAAGATCAAAAATATCATATCCGCGATAGATCAACCATCCCTTAGTCCCATTTACGTATCCGATCTTACTTTCACAGGCGATCGCCCCTTCTAACCCAGGGCCAACAACACAATCGATAGGCCAATTGATAGGACTCGTAAGGCCTGGTTCTGGTTCACCACTGGTCTCTTTACGTGCTTTTTCCGCTGCTTTAATAAGTAAATCTGTTATTTCCTGAGTTTTTTTATGCATTGTTCGTCCTTTGTAAATTTGTTTATTTTAATAATGACCAGTCTTAAAGATCGATCAGGCCATACTTCTCAACAATATATTTAATATCTGTCCACCGTTGTGTCGCGCCAAAAAGCGCGATAATGCAAATATCTTTTCCCTTTGTTGTATATCCGACAAAACAGGCTTTAGCTTTTCGTGTCCAACCGGTTTTCCCAAATAATTTTTGTTTCCATTTTTTAAACAATATCTTGTTATGACTTTTTAAGGATATCTTTCTGCCAGCCTTGGAATAAATTCTTTTATATCTTAAGGTAATCGCTTTCTTAAAAAAATCATGTTTTAATGCCTGTCGAAAAATTAAATACATATCATAAGGGGTTGTATACTGAGACCCTTTTGATGAGGGAAGGCCGTTGGGATTTATAAACTTGGTATGGTTTGCCCCGATCTGCTTGGCTCTGCGATTCATCAGTTCCACAAATTTAGCCTCGGATCCAGAAACAGCTTCAGCCAAAGCCACGCTGGCATCATTGGCAGATTTAAGTAATATAGCGTACAACAAACTTTCTACGGTATACTGTTCTCCTTCCTTAATGTATATTTTTGTTGGCTGTGGATAGGTCGCCCTTTTGCTGATAGTTATGACCTGGTTTAATGGTAATTTTTCCAATACCAATAATGCGGTCATTACCTTAACAGTACTAGCCGGTTCGACTCTTGAATGAACATTCTTTCCGTAATAACGCACAACTTTTGTGCTATTGGAAAAAATGACAGCTTTTGCGGATATTTTATGTTTTGCATAACTCGACGAAGAGGTGAAAAGAAAACTTACGGCGACAACGATTATCAAAAAACATCTCTTTAACTTCATAAAATCTCATTAAGCAAGGTTTATAAAATCCCCTTAGTGGGAAGGTTGTTGCCATTTTACCAAAATAATCCATTTTGTCAATTGTGATGGCATTGATCGTGTTGAGATTCATGACTCATTTTCTTCTTTAATAAAGATATGCCTTGGACAAAAACAATTGTCGATAAAATCAGACTTGAAACAACCTCTATCCATTTGGGCAATGATTCACTATGTTGCATAAAATGATCAGCTATATTGATATCAAGATAAAGCCATACTGCATTTAGAAACACCCCTAGGCTAATGCTGGTAACAATAATCGAGGAAAGAAAAATCAGGACAGATTTTAATCCCAATTCCTTCAAGATCACGGTCAATGAAGCCGAATTTGTTGCCGGCCCCACAAAAAGGAACACAAACGCTGCCGCCGGATTCATTCCTTTAAGCATTAATGCCGCAGCTATCGGCAATGAACCCGCCGAACAAACATACATGGGGATGCCAACGACCATCATAATAAAAATTGACTGCCATAATGACCCCAAATATTGCTCAATAAATGTTTGTGGGATGAAATAAGAAATAACCCCGCCCACAATTATGCCGATCATAATCCATCCGCCAGCGTCTTTCATTAAATCAATAAAAGCATATCGGAATACACCCAATATCTTTTTTTTAAAACCAGATTTGATCGTTTCCGCACGGTGATGTTGACAGCAAGATTTTGGAGCTATGTTCTGTTGATTCATAGGCGCATTATCATCATTTACGAACAAGATCGATAAGAGGCCGGCAAGGGCTCCCGCCACAAAAGAGGCAACAATTCTAAAAATAGTAAAGACTCCCCCCAGCAGGGAATAGGTCGCAAAGATCGAGTCTATGCCTGTTGTGGGCGTTGATATCAAAAAGGATAAAATGGAACCTTTGCTCGCGCCATCCTTCCTTAAAGACAAGGCCGTTGGAACTACCGAACAGGAACATAGGGGTAAAGGGATTCCGAATAAAGCGGCTTTAATAACCGCCCAAATATTATGTTTGCCAAGATGCCGCGTTATAAGATCTTCCTTAACAAATACATGAATAATTCCGGCAACCAAAAAACCGAATAAAAGGTAAAATGACATCTTATTTAAGAGGAAAATGCATTCTTTCAAAACACCCAAAATCATAATTTATCCTTTTTTATTAGTATTTTTATGAATATCCAAACTATAAACAAAACGCGGCTCTACTTTAACACTAACCTTCATTAAAGGATATTTTTCTTTAAATCTTTGATAAAGATCTTTAACAATCTTGTATTTTTTCTTGAGCTCCACATCTTCATTCAATGCGATATCAAAGACAACAGTACATTTTTCTAAACTTAATCCAATAATACGTAATTCGTGATAATTCTTAATGCGCTTGTCACCCATAATAATCTGATCGACGAAATTCTTGATCTCTTCATATTTGGGATGGTCTCTGTTCACAGGGTCAATGTGTACCACAACCACACCTTCTAACTTATTAGCGATCGCCTCTTCGACTTTTTCCGAGAGATCATGCAATTTATTGACATCTTCTTTATCAGATACCTCTATGTGAAGCGAAATGATCTTAGTCTGACCATACTTATGAACTATAATATCGTGTACACCATAGACACCTTCAAACTCCATAGCAATAGTCTCTATCCGCGTCAAGGTGTCCTCACTTGGCGGTTCACCAAGCAAAGGATTAATGGCGTCCTTTGCTATCTTAAACGCATAATAACAAATGAACACTGATATAAGCAATCCGACGACGCCATCAATCCAATATATTCCCATGCTTGAAAAAATCAAGGCGACAATGACCAGAATGGTTGACAAGGCATCACTCCGATGATGAATACCATCAGCTCTCAGGGTATCAGAATCAATCATGTTGCCCAATTCTAAAGAAAAACGAGCTAAAAGCTCCTTGATCAAAACAGTAAGAAATATCCCAGCGATAATGATCCAGGACACCTTTATTTCTTGCTGAACTTTAACCTCCTGAAAGGAACTTTTGAACAATTCGAAACCTAATATGAAAAGCAATACAGCTACAATCAAAGTTGCGATAGGTTCTATCTGCCCATGACCAAAAGGATGTTCTTTATCCGAAGGCTTCCTAGATATCTTAAAACCAATAATGACAATGATAGAGGTCACAGAATCCGAGATCGTATGAATAGCATCCGCTATCAACGCAACACTGTGGGAGATAATGCCCAAGCCCAGCTTAAAAATGAATAAAATGATATTGAAGAAAATACTTACCCATCCCTCCAGGGCGCCATATTGTGCCCTGACGTCAGGATCATTTTTCCGCTGATAATTATTGATATATCTTCTTACAATCCACTGCGTCAATTTCTTCATCAACCATCCTTTTATATCGAGCCACTATTTTTCCATACAGAAATGTTCGCTGCCACATGATCATCCAGGGCAATATTGGAATTTTCACATTCGACAACATAGGCGGGGTAATTTTGATGTAGCTTGATATAAACCCCAGGCCTGATATGCAATCCATCCAGTTTATGCAACTGGCTGTCATTCTTGCAATTCACATAAGCGATCTTAGCTGTCTCCCCAACCTTCAATTCTGTTATCGGGACCACCGAACTGTTGGCAACCCGCAAGGAATTTCGACAACATTCCCCCTTAGGGATTGACATCCCATGAGGACATTTGCGAGGATGCCCTAATAAAATACAAATACTATCAACTAGCTCAGGGGTAATCGTATGTTCAAACTCACAGGCGGCTTTCTCGAAATCACCGCCAAGCACATCATTTAACATCCGCTCCGCCAATCGATGCGCCCGGATAAGCTTCCTGGCCGCGGCTTCCCCTTTACGAGTCAAAGAGATCCTTTCATTGACTTCATCCAGCCTGACCAGTCCTTCAGTAACCAATTCCTGTAACAGCTGATCATTATACTCTTCCCCCATTAAATTCTTAAAGACGCATAACGAATCTTTATTCTCTTCGTAAAGATGCCATAATTCTTCCAAATATTCATCTTTATCATGTCTATCTGTCATATGTCTCATCCTCCAGGATTTGAAATTATTATAAGCCAGGATTCCCTATTGTCCAAATTAAAATCCAATTCATCATGCCGGCAATCAAAAAAGAGGTCACATTGATTATAAGCACCATTACTATCCCTTTTTTGATGCCCAATTCTTTGATCATGGCCATAATATTGGCAAAACACGGGACAAACATGGTCG
>JAGYNW010000147.1 GCA_018399915.1 Candidatus Omnitrophota bacterium | reverse complement strand
AGCTGCGTGCAGTACGGCTTCGTTGCGCACGGTTACGGTTATAGTTCAGGTATTGTTGTTTTTTAACGTCCCCGCTAAACTGGTAATAAATATAGTCCTCTGGCATATAAATTCGCCACAATAATTCACTTACAGGGATATCCGTTTTAGGAAGCTCGAGCGCGACTTTTCCAACCTTTTCGATCTTCACACTTTTATCCAGATAAACAACCTCCACCGGAAAACGGGTCAGACTTTCCCCTTCCAAGCGGGATTTCTCTAATGGAATCAAGATGATGTTCTCCGCGTCTTTGGCGGGCTTGACCGGTTTACCGGCGACGAACGCGCTCCATAAGGTGGCGTCTTGGGGTAACCCCAGGCGGAGGAATTGTTTGACATTATTGCGCACCTGAAAGGTTACGCTGGTAAGCGCTTTGCCTTCTTCCGTATGAACGGTCGTATAATCTGCAGTATCAATCGCTGAGATTAAGACCGGAAGTTCCTCGTGACGGGTCACATCAATGGTTACCCCAAAGGGATGATTCAGATACTTGAATGCCAAAAGAATCGGGCTCGAGGATCGGCGCCAGATGGAAGATGGCAATTCTTTGGTATCAATTCGTGTCGCGTTTTTTAGAGTATTGACGGCTAACTCAACATTGGTTTTGGCCGCAATTCCCAGATGGCCGTTTTCCCGCTCCACACCCAGGACTTTGATCTGGGGAATGGCTGCAACCACTGAACCCTGCCCGATATTCTTTTCATAGGTCAAATTTAACGAATAGTTACCCTTGACCCCAAAGTTTAAATACACATCCAGATACTGATTTTCATCTTCTTGGGTCACTTTCCAGTCCCGGATATCCTTACCAGAGACATCCAAAAGACTGGTATCTTTTGACAACAGGATACGAAAATTCGTTGTCTCGGCTTGTAAAACAGACAGGCTTACTTCGGATTGACAGCGGACAATACCTTCGCCAACCGAGGTATAGGTGGCGGTTTTGGCATAAATTTTCGGATCAAGTTTGACCGGGGAAATCTTTTCCTTGGGTAGGGCTTTGGTCCAACGCGTTTTAATGGAATTTGTGTTGGGCATGACAGCCCAGGCAACCGTGGTCGTGCCTTTTTCCTCAACTTCAACCCTGATGGCAGGCTCAACAAAAATTTGGATCCCGGTATCGGACATCACGAATTCATATTGGGATATAGGCGCAGCAATGACATCGAAATGAAAATTTCCGGGACCATTCTCCCTTTCACGATGAGCCCGGATGAGAAATTCAAAATCTAAGCGATAACGGCCCGCTTCTTCGATCATCAGGAAATACTTATTGCCGTGCATGGTTACATAGGCCATGCCTCTGTTAACGCTGACATTGATCAACCCTACATCGGTGCTGATCAAGGGAATCTGTGTCCATCCGTCTTCAAAAACTTCAAAAACGGCTCGGCCTTCTACCGTTACCACATTATCTTCCAATTCGGCTTTGTAATTGGTTTGATACACCGCGTACTGGGAGAATGCCGGATTATTATAATTAATGAGATCTGATTTGTCCTGTTGCGGAGTCTGAGATAGGCGTTGTTGTGCTGCATTGCCGACCGGCGCGGGAAGAGAAGAAGCATTCCTTTGAAACTGGATATTACTGGATTCATTAATTTTTTTTTCGAGTTTATCCCTGAGGAAAACCTTTCCGGCTGATGCCGTAAGCGGATACAGGGAACAGACACTGACAGCAACCCAAATCATAATTCCCCGAAAAAACCATTTTTGTTTCATCTGAATGCTCCTTCTTTATTTACCTGTTAGTAAAAAACAAGCTGAAATCAGTGCTCTATACGGTCATTTGCGGTCGAAAAACGGATTTTTGGCAGATGCGCTAAGCGGGATCGCGTAGGCGACTTTGACATCATCTCCTAAGAGTTTCAGTTCCAGTAAGGCCTGACCGACCGTATACATGATCCGGTTATCCACGCGGTGGTCCATAGCTACGCTTACTGCCGAACCAATAGCAATACCCAGATCCCCGGTATTAAAAACACACGGGATGTGAGGATGCTCATTTTTGGTCTCACAATCAGGGAATCCGCACATGCCGCATTTTTTCAAACCGATCGCGTTAATCGTGGTACCAATAAGAAAAACTACGTGTGCTGAGCGGATATTGTCCGCGTCTCTTTTAAAAAAAGGAATGTCATATTCGTCGGCCATGGATTCCAGCTTATCCGCGATCTGATGGATAGTATCCCCTTTGGCCAAGGCCATCTTGAGATTGGATACCCCTTTGCCTTTGGGCGCAGTTGTCGCCGCGATCACCATTTCTTGTGCGATCTCATCCAAAATCGGTTCTATAATATCTTTTTGTGAAATAAAAGTCATATAAAATCACATCCTTTCTAACTTTTTGATTATAGCTTCAGCAAACACTTTGACGCTTTGAGGCCCATTGGCGGTTATGACCTTTCCATCAACCTCAACACGTTTCGCAGTATAAATATTACAGTAGGAAGAAAGTTCTTCAGCCATACCGCTCCAGATAGTCGCTCGTTTGGATTCCAGGATGCCGGCCTTCGCCAGGATTAAGGGCGCGATGCAAATGGCGCCAACGATTTTCTCTTTGGACACAGCCTCGATAGCTATCTCATGCGCGACAGGATCATCAAAATATTGCGAGGCACCGCTTCCCCCAATAAATATGACTGCGTCATAATTAGCGGTATCCAAATCTGAATAAAGCCTGTCCGGGGAGACAGTTTTGCCAAGCATCCCTCTCGCCTCTTTCATCGAAGAAGAGGCGATCGTCACATTAACACCATTATTTTGCAAATGGGTTTGGGTGACAAATAATTCCTTATCCTGAAAATTTTTCGAGGGAATAATCAAAACTGCGTTTTTCTTTTGCAGGAGTTTAGCCTGGGTATCTGCCCCCTGGGCAACGGCACTCAATACGACTGTCAGTGTTGTTAACAGCACGAACACCTTAATCGTTGAAAATTGTCCTTTTCGCGGCATTTTCAACATTAGAAAGATTATTCTCCTTCGGAATTCTTTTCAGCAATGATCTGTTCGGCAAGTTTGGCCGGCACGTTCTCATAATGCGATAATTTCATAGAATATCTTCCGCGGCCGCCTGTAACAGAACGCAGGTCTGTGGCGTATTTAAACATTTCGCTTAAAGGCACATGGGCGGTAATGATGTCTTTTTTCCCTTTTGTCTCGGTTCCCATGATCCTTCCTCTGCGAGAGCTGATATCTCCTGAGATCTGACCGATATATCCGTCAGGAACTGCAATAGCGACTTCCATGACCGGTTCAAGCAGCACCGGGCCCGCAGTCATGACCGCATCTTTCAAGGCATGCGCTCCCGCTATCTGAAACGCCATGTCCGATGAGTCTACATCATGATAGGAGCCGTCAACGACCGTGACTTTAATATTATATAAAGGAAAGCCTGCCAGCACGCCCTTATCAATGGTTTGTTTAGCCCCTTTTTCAACAGATGGGATATAATTTTTAGGGATCGATCCACCAAAGATTTTGCTTTCAAATTCATATTGATTCTCACTGTCGGTCGGCAGTGGTTCAACCTCAAGATCAACATCTCCGTATTGACCGTGTCCACCGGATTGTTTTTTATGTTTATAACGGGCTTTTCCTGGTTTGGTAATTGTTTCACGGTAGGATACCTTGGGAGTACCAAGCTCCACTTCGACATTGTAGCGGCTTTTCATCCGCTCCAGCATAACTTTCAAGTGCAAATCCCCGATTCCGGAAATAATAAGTTCTTTTGTTTCATCATTCCGATTTACCTGAAAGGTTTTATCTTCTTCGCATAAACGGTGAAGACTTGTAGCGATCTTTTCTTCATCCGCGCGTGTTTTAGGTTTGATTGAAGCAGATATGGCTGGGTTGGGAAACGCAATGGGTGGACACAGGATTTTTGCTTTTTCCTCAGTTAACGTGTCAGAAACATGGGTGTTTTTTAATTTGGTCAAAGCCACGATATCTCCACAGGAAGCAACTGTGGTGGGGATCTGTTCTTTTCCGTGCAGATAATTGATCGTCCCAATATGTTCTTTGGAGGCGTTTGTTACATTATAAAAATTTTCATTGGCATGAATAGTTCCGCGCAGCACGCGCATAAGGGATAGCTGACCGAGGTGCGAATCAAAGACGGATTTGAATACATAACCGGCAAAAGGGCCGTCCTCAGACGGTGTGATCATGGTCTCTTCATCCGATGTCATATCCTTGGCCTTGAACCCCGCATGTTCGACAGGAGAAGGCAGAAAGGAAATCATAGCGTCGAGAAGATCTTTGACATTCTTGTCCTCAAGCGCGTCTCCAATAAAAACCGGATAGAAATCTGTATTAAGGATGGCTTTGCGCACCGCGCCTTTGACCTCTTCCGGGGATAATTCCCCTTGTTCTAAATATTTTTCCAGCAAGGCATCATCACTTTCGGCGATAGTCTCGACAAAATCGGATGCCCCCAAATCTATAACAGAGGCTTTGGGCGAAAGTTGTGTTTTTATAGACGCTAGCACCTCATTGACGTTCGCACCTTCTTTTTCAGATTTATTGATAAAGATCAAACGGGGCAATTTTAACTCTTCGAGTTTTTGCCAGGCATCCTCGGTCCCCACTTCAATGCCGCCGACCGCGTCTATCACGACCACCGCGGAATCCGAAACCTGAATGGCTGAGATGGTATCACCGAAAAAGTCCGAATACCCGGGGGTGTCAATGATCTGAAATTGGTGATTATTATAATTCATCTTCAAAAAACTGGAATTGATAGAGATCTTGCGGTCCCGCTCGTCATCATTAAAATCACTGAGAGAACTGCCTTGCATGACATCCCCTTTGCGGGTTGTTGTGCCAGAAGCGAACAGCAGGCTTTCTACAAGAGAAGTTTTCCCCGCGTGGGCATGGCCCACGATAACGACATTCCTTTTTGATTTAATATCCATAAGACTCATCCTTTCATTTTTCTAAAAGAAAATCCTCCCTTTTTCTCAAGAAAAATCATTGTGTGTATTCTTACTTTAAGTTAAACCAATCCATCGGAAACCCTTGGCAGGGGATATTATTTGCAGATAATGTTTCCGGTTTCCACGTCGAGGCAGGCATGAAGATTGCCGATGTCCCGGGTGGTTTCATTGCGAATCCGGATATTTTTTTGTTTGAGGAGTTCCACCGCTTGATTCAAAGTGCTTGTATATTGAGGATCATTTTCTTCATGATTCACGTTCTCAGCAGTTACCAGGCAGACCTCAATGTCATCTTTATGCGCACCCAACAGGATCATATCTTCAAGCATTTCATCGATCGCGCTTGCGACATCCCTCGTAACAGGATAGTTCTTCCTTTTAATAAGACCGCTGGACAAGAAGAGCGCGTGGGCTAATCCGCCAACTTTTTTTACGGAGTCGTAAGCCGCAATTACCAGGCAGGCTTTCGTCGCATCAGATTCAAGAACAGTGTCTTTATTGCCTGCCATGATGTCTCCGGAATGAACATGTACAAATTTTTTCATTAGCAACTCCTTTAGGTTGAAATAATGCTGGGGGTTAATATCTGACTAAAATTTACGTTTA
>JAGYNW010000146.1 GCA_018399915.1 Candidatus Omnitrophota bacterium | reverse complement strand
GGATATGCCGGAAGCAAAATCTTTTGTCTTATCCGCGAATTACTTATGGAGCGTGCTGGTTTTATGCGCTGTTTTTATTTATGTGTCGTTGAGCGCTCAATATAAAAAAGAGAAATATTTTTTTCATGAAGATAAGCTTATTCATAAAGGCGGTGGCATATTAAGTGATTTTGAAAGAGAGTTAACCGTAAAAAATATCACCCATGTGACCATGATGTTGCCTTTTGTGGAGAACACATTGTTTGAGACCGGGCATATAAGAATAGAATCGGCAGGGGCTCTTAATACGGTGATTTTTCTCCGGTCCGTGGACAAGACAAAAGCATGGTATGAGAAAATAACCACCTTAATGAAAAACAATGGTTTTAAATTATCCCAAGAAAACCTCATAGAGCAAGAGCGCCCGCATCCGTTGGCCGTGTTTTTTGAAGTCTTCGGAATATTCGTTGGGATAGCGTTTTTTGTTTTATGGTTTGTTTTGGCTGTCATGGACGAATTCAAACTGGATTGGGGTGAATTATTTGCCGAGCATGGGCTGCTGTTATCCGGCGCCCTGTGGGTGACCGTGTTAGGGGTTATAACATTCTGCATTTTCCGGTTTTTAGATTTGAAAAAACGTATCTACGCGCTTTATGAAGACACCATTTCTTATAGCGAGGGATTTTTGAACAAGAAATATTCTTTTATTCCCTTAGAGAATTTATCGGATTCAGCTGTCACGCAATCAACTCTATGCCGGATTTTCGGGCTTTATGATGTGAAAATCAGCTGTCAGGGGAGCGGCCAGGAAATCCTTTTTAAGAATATGGCTAACGGAGAAACATTATCAAAGAATATCGATGATCTGATCAGCAAAACCAAGGCGCTTGTCAAAGAAGTATCTAAAGAATCCGTTTCCGAAATAATTCAAGATATCCCGGATGCTATGCCGCGCAAACAAAAGGCCGAACCGGATAGAGAATACACAGCGGAATTCCGGATGGAACCATTCCGCGCGTGGCTGCCTGCAATTCTTTTATCGCCATTGTTGATCGTCTTTTTTCCGGTCGGGATAATCGTT
This sequence comes from Candidatus Omnitrophota bacterium, assembly GCA_018399915.1. GTDB lineage: Bacteria > Omnitrophota > Gorgyraeia > Zapsychrales > Zapsychraceae > M55B153. The sequence continues at coordinate 4,542 of JAGYNW010000146.1, read as the reverse complement.
GTCATTGTCAATTGGGTTAGCGTTGCCGGTAATGTGTACAGAGTTAAGGCTGATTCCCTGGAACATGGTTTCCGCTTTTTGTCCAAAGAAACGAAGAATTTCTCACTTGAGAAGGTCACAGGAATTATTTTTAAGGAAAGCTTTATCGATAAATGGTGCGGCACCTGCAGTATCCTTTTTTGGTCTATCGGTTCAGGGCAGAGCATGACCTTTTCCAATATACGGAAAACCAAAGAACTCAAACAGAAGATATTAGCCAAGAAAGGGATTCGTCAACAAAATGTCCTTTACGCGCTTAATTCTTCATATGATGTTGCCAGTATGATAGCCGGGAACCTGTATCTCTATAGTGTTGTTGCCATGCTGATAGGGATGCTTTTTATCCCATCTTCCTCGTCCGGATTTCTGGGCCTGCTACTATTCCTGGGTGTGTGGCTGGGCACATTTATTTACAGAACGCAATATTATAAAAATTCGAAAATTGTCTTTTATGAAGACTATATCCATTTTAAGCGGGGGTTATTTTACAAAGAAGATTATTATGTGGATTATGACGATATAAAGGATATCGCGACAATGAAGTTTCCTCTTTTAAACAGAGGAAATGTTAAATTTAATGTGGCAGGGGAATTGGTGATTAAATCACGGAATTCGGAATACACAGTGAGTAATGCTTTTACCATCCGTTTTGTTGATGACATTAATCGTTTAGATGAACTCATTGACGCCATCTTTTATCAACGTCTTTCAGCAGAAAAGATTAATGAAATGAAAACAAGCCTGCAAGATAGATCATTAGAACCGGAATACAGCACAAAACCCTCTTTCGCGAATTATCTGATCTTTGTGTTGCCTTTGGTCGGCCTTATTGATTTAGTGACCTTGACTACCTATAAATGGGTCAATTATCATTTGCATCCGGGATTTATTGCCGGCCTGGTTTTCTTCACGGTTGCTGTTATCGGAGTAACGGTAATCACTATTAGCGCTATATCGTATAATATTAAGGATTATCGCGTCTATAAACGTTCCGGGGTGATTTTCAAAAAACAGTTATCCGTAACCTTCAATAAGATCGATTTCATTAATTTGGCGCAGGGGGCTGTCAATAAAATCTGCGGAAACGGGAACATTACCATTAATACGGTCGGCAGCAGTAAGCCTGAAATTACCATTAAGAACATTCCTGATTTTAGAAAATTCTATGAAATGGTTAACCGCAGATATAAGTAAGAAGAAGGCCAGGTTTCTATTCTTCGTTTGAGCAGAATGTTTTCATGCCTGTTGTTTATGCCGGTATAGAATTTTGAGTACGCTTCGCTTTTTTTAAAATGATTTCCCGCTTTTTTCTCAATGATTATGAGAATTAAGGGGGTAAGAATCTTAAGGTAAGAAAGGATTTTATATGCGCAAAAAGATTATGGCGTTTTGGGTTGTATTCAGTTTCATTCTCTGCTGCTTCTCCCCAAAAGCTTTTCCGCAAGCACCGGATCAAAAACCCGTCGCCTGGGATGCTGCTGATGTCAGTTATATGAAGGCCATAGTGAAAGAATTGACAGGACAAGAGGCAATGAATGATCAGATTTATTTGGCTGGGGGCACAGGAGCTTTAGTGTGTGATTTTGCGGACCCGAAAGTGCGTATCGCAAAGAATATGCTGGCTGTGAGGAAATTTCAAATGACCCCGCAGGAATTTTACGCCGATATCGCGCGTATGGATTTAGGGGGGGCAGAAGTCCGGCATGTTTTAATGGGCATTAAGAAGGACATCGGTGATTATAAAGGGGTTTTGAATACGAAAGTGAATCATGGGTTAGAATATTATTTGGGAAAGCAAACTGAAAACGGCGGGTCAGCGGTTGAGATGCGGCTTTTGGATTGGCGCCGTAAAGTTGTTTATGAGGGGATTGAAAAAGTTCTAAGTGATTTTGCGAATAAGACAACGGTCGATGGCGTTAAGTATTCAGTCTTTTTAGCGGAAATTGGAAGTTGGCCTAAAGAAAAATTGAATCAGATGAAATTCGCCGGTGACATTGACTTTAGCTTTATGTGCGGGAACATCGAGATCGCCCGCCAAATGCGGGATGCGTTTAATAAATATATTATGGATCGGGTGGGGATTACGCCTGAGAGTTTTGATTCTCCGTGTACGGCGCATGGCATGGCGACCGACGAAGTTTATCTGGGGAAGCATGGACAAAGTTTTGCCGAAAAGGTAACGAAAACAGTTAAAGAAATTGTTTTTGGCGAAGGTGAAGGTGCAAAGATCGGGCGCAAGGTGGACTTTAAAAAAGCATTAGTCAAGATGCTTATGGAGTCTAAATATGCAAATTTAGGATTGGAAGATCTGAAAACGACTAAATGGCCCACGGAACCGGGGATTAGTCTGGAGATGATCCGGCATTTTGAACATGACATTATGGATAAGAATGTTTATAACGATTTTGAATCCTTTATCAAAGCGGCCAAATATTTGGAGCGAAGTAATGCGGCATTGGTAGAATCCGGAGGCACCATTAAAGATCCTCGGTTAAAACATTTAGCCAAGTTTGCTGAGCTTTTAGTCGAACATAAAAATGCATCCAGTGTGGCCTTGGGTGATTTGATTGAGACATTTTATAAGAATCATTTTGGAACGGATATACCTTATGAGGTGAAACTTGGCACTATGGAAATGGGCAAAGCCAAAGTAACCCTTGAGGCCAATGAAAAATTTATCCGGGAATTTTGGGATGCCTGCAAAAAGGTGATGTGGGACAATGTCATGGATGGGTTCAGCCGCAAGATTGCCGCATTTGATGCCAAGGTCAAAAAAATCAATCCTAAAGGAAAAGGTTACAATGACACCATGGAGCTGAAAAAGCTTTATCAGGAATTAACCCAGATGCGTGAGATGATTGAGGTTCAATCCCGTGTGATGCACGACGGGCAGGTCGGGGTGCATAAGGTGCCGACACAATTTGATATCCTTGTTGATCGATTCCGCAGCACCATTGACGAATTCCACTCGAAAACCACAATTGATATCGTTGACCCTAAATTGCAGCATACCTACCGTTACATTGATGAAATGCTGAAGCTGAAAAAACCGCAAACGATCCGTATGGCATTGCACGCGCTTCTGAGTGCTCCGGAAAAAATGAATTATTATTTGGATTATCTGGATAACAATACTTTGGGTTATCTGCGGGGTGAAAATAACGTGGATTGGCAGTCTTTTTTAAAACACGGACAGGACGCGTTGTGGATTGATAAAATGTATGTGTTTTTAGGGAAACCTCAAGGCAAGACATGGGAGAAATTTGCAGGAACTTGTCATAAGCAAGTTCAAAGTATCGGAGAGTGGTCGAATCAATGGATTTGGAATAATTTTGCTGCGCGCGGGATTCGTAATGCCAATCAATCTTTTTCGCGCAGTGTGCAGCAGTCAACCGCAGGAACGGTTACGATGAAAGGCATGATTGCCTTTAATTTGTATAAAGAAACATCAACGTATATTGATATTTTAAGGGAACATCAGGATGATCCTGCCGAAGGGATAAGCCAGATGGCAACCGAATTTGCCCGTCGACGCGTACCAGGCGCCTTAATCTATGAAAATGCAATGACCGGTAATTATCTGTTATGCGTTTGGGATGCGGTAACGCTGATTTATCCTCCCAAAGCCCTTTTGGATGTGGCCTTTACCCTGGGGAGGGAACTAGGAAATCAAACCTGGGACATTGCCTGGTCTTTGGAGTTGAAGAAGTTTATTGAAGATTTGTATCAGTATGCAGACTTTACCTTGCTCAGTTATGAAAAGGTAGGGGACGATATTAAATTGACCAATTGGCGACTTAACTCCATTACCTATAATGGGGAGACGGTAGATATCGAAGAATTTTTTAGTCAAAAGCAAAAGCAAATCCAGGAAATGGAATCTTTTGTTCGTTGTCAAATGGCCCGCCTGCAAGCAGCACAATCAGGACAAAAATATCAGGAGATGGATTTTTGCAAAGTATTAAGGAGCAAAGAGGATATTTTCCCTACAGAATATTTAACCGATGGAATTACCGGGTGGTTAGGCGCGGATGTGACTTTAAGAGAACATTTGGCCGCCAAAGACCCTTGGCTGGTACTCATGAGGGAAATGATGAAAAACGAGCACGCTGGGCCAAAATTGAAGGATGCGTATATGGAATTGTGGTATACGCGTTGGGAAAAAGTGAAATTGGATTATATGCGGTTTATGAAAAAGCGTTTAGAGGAAATGCGTGCCACAGAGCAGTCCATCGTTAACGGCGAGTATGTCCACATGTATGATGAATTGGTAAAGGTGACAGAGGAGCTGCGAATTAAGGATGAGGTGTTTACAGCGATTGAGGAGGAAATGGGGGGTGTCGCCTACAAAGGATTAATGGCTGCTTTTGATTTCTTAAAAGGGGCTAAACGATATATGGAGGAGTCGGAGACGGAAGTTTGGACCCATTTCGAAGAAAATGCGCGGGTGATTGAACAAAATCTGAAGGCGTATACGCATATTCATAAAAACCGGGAATCCGC
>JAGYNW010000145.1 GCA_018399915.1 Candidatus Omnitrophota bacterium | reverse complement strand
CACCTGGGAGAAATCGATCTTCAACAAAGGATTATTATGGCAAAGAAAATATTGATCGTAGATGATGAGGCCACCTTAACCGAGGTGATGCGGATGTGCCTGGAGACTAATGGCTACGAAGTCTTTTCCGCCGACAATGGCGTTAAAGGCCTGCAGTTATGGGAAGAGAAAAGCCCGGACCTTATCCTTTTAGACTGCATTATGCCGGAAATGGACGGGGCCGCCTTCATTACCGAGAGCTCCCAAAAAGAAGGACTTTCGCCGGCGCCGATTATCATGCTAAGTGCCAAAGATGACGCGTGCGCCAATCTTCCGTCCGGAAGTATTGCCGCCCGGTTGACCAAGCCCTGCGGATATGATGAGTTGCTTGACAAGATCAAAGAATTTATAGAGTAAAACAAGAAGGAGAAAACCCGCAATGCAACATACGATTCTGTTAGTCGAGGATGAAAAAGGTTTGCAGCAGATCATCAAGCTCAGTCTCGAGAACGCCGGCTATAAGGTCCTGACCGCTGATGACGGCAAGGCAGGGTTGGATATCGCGCTGGCCGGTGGTGTCGATCTGATCGTCTCGGATGTCATGATGCCGATCATGGATGGATTCGCCTTTTATAAAGAGATCCGCGCTTATCGAAAAACCGTTAATATTCCGATCATCATATTGACCGCCCGGGATAAGATGCAGGATACCTTCGATGTCGTCGGCGCCGAGGGTTTCATACCCAAGCCTTTTGAGGAGAACAAATTGTTAGCCATGATCGAGCGGCTTATTCAGTTGAAGAACAAAAAAGATGAGGCGCAGCAAAACCGTATGCGTTTGGAGTCATTGCTCGGTGACCAAGAGGATGATGCGTAAGTTAACCCACCAGGAGATCGTTGACCGGCAAAATACGCGCAAGCAGTCCCCCCGGCTTCCCTTTACCGTAGTGCTCAATGATATCCGGAGTTTATATAATGTGGGCGCGATTTTCCGTACGGCCGACGGTGCCGGGCTGGAAAAGATCTGGATCTGCGGCATCACCGGCCATCCTCCGGATAAAATGATCTCCAAGACCGCGCTTGGCGCTGAGGATGCGGTAGACTGGGAATACCGCTCGGATTGCGTATCCGTTGTCAGGGAATTGAAAGACCAAGGGTATCAGATCGTGCTTTTGGAACAGATGGAAGGCAGCCGCGCGCATGATGCGTTTACGCCGGAACGTCCGGTCTGTCTGGTGATCGGCAATGAGATCAGCGGCGTTTCAGATGATTTGATCCGGCTGACGGATGCGGCGGTGGAGATCGAGATGGCGGGGATCAAGAATTCATTGAATGTCTCTGTGGCCTTCGGGATCATGGCCTATGCTTTCCGGAAAAGTTTGAAGGCACCCAACGCTTAGGTCCAAGAAAGGTTTGGGCCTAAGAGCGGTCCTTGCGCAGAATCCTGCGGAATCTTACGGGATTCTGTTTATCAAGGTGAATTTGGGCTTGAAAAATCCGGTTTTTTTTGTTTAGATAGAAAAAGAGAGTGCCATGAAACCAGTTAAACTTATTCTGCTTGTTCCTGTATTATTTGCCTGGGTGTTTGGGGCGGGTTGCGGATCCAAGCCAGTGGCGAATACTGATTCATTGAATGAAAACATCATTTGTTTCGGGGACAGTATTACCGCGGGCGTGGGCGTCGGCCGGGATAAAAGTTTTTGCGCGGCCTTAAGCCGCAAGATCGGCAAGCCCGTCATAAACGCGGGCGTTTCCGGTGATACCTCGGCTGACGGTCTGGCCAGGATTGAAGACGCGGTTCTTAATAAAAATCCCAAACTGGTGATCATTGAATTAGGGGCTAATGATTTTTTGCGCAGGATCCCGGTTGAAAAAACTTTGGCCAATATCGATGCTATTGTTCAGAAAGTGCAGGCGCGCGGCGCCATGGCCGTGATCCTTGCGGTTGAATTCAGCCCGGTCAATGATTATTATTACCGGGGATACAAAAAGATCGCCCAAAAACGTAAGGCCCTGGCCGTTCCTAATATCATGAAAGGCATTTTGTTTGATCCGCAATTGAAAGTGGATTCGATCCATCCCAATACGGAGGGCCATCAACTCATCGCTGAAAGGGTGTATAAAGGTTTACAGCCGCTTTTACAATATCTTTAGAGAGAAAGTTTTCTTATGATCAGTGCGCATAACGTCAAAAAATATTTCGGGAATAACAAGGTATTGGATATTGCCTCTTTTGAGGCAAGGGAAGGCGAGATCATAGGATTTTTAGGCCTCAACGGAGCGGGCAAAACCACTTTTATGAGGATCCTGACCTCATTTTTGCCGACCACCTGTGGCGATGTGCGTGTGTGCGGTTATGATGTCGCCAAACAGTCGCTTTTGGTCCGTCGCCATGTGGGGTATTTATCTGAGGCGCCGCCTTTATATCCGGATATGGTGGTCAAGGATTTTCTGCGGTTTGCCGCGCGGCTTAAAGATATCCCCGCCAGGCAAACACCGGCGCAGGTCGCTAAGGCTTTGGATCTGTGCAACCTTAACGGTGTGGCCTCGCGCGTCATCGGGCAATTATCCAAGGGCTACCGCCAAAGGGTGGCTATCGCGCAGGCGATTATCAATGACCCGAAACTGCTGATTCTGGACGAACCTACCAACGGGCTTGATCCCTTACAGATTTTGGATGTGCGCAAACTGATCAAAAATCTTGAACACAAACGCACCGTCATCATCAGTACCCATGTGCTTTCAGAGATCGAAGAGTTTGCCCAAAGGGTTATCATCATCAAGCAGGGCCGCATCATCAAGGATCATAGCTTGGCCGAAACACCGGAGGCCGCAGGTGGCGCGAAATTATTTTTGAAACTCAGAGGCAAACGTCCGGATATTGAATCCGCGCTGCGGGTGATGCCGGATGCCGCTGTAACCGCGATGACCGGAGATGATGAGGCGCGTGCCGTAGAGCTGGATCTGGGCAAAGGCCGCGAGTCATACAATGAATTGATCGAGGCGCTTTTGCGAACGCAGGTCCAGATCCTGGAAATCCGCAAGCCGTCACCGAAATTGGAAGACGTTTTTATCCGCCTGACCAAAGGGCCAACAAAAGAGGGGCAAAGCGTATGAAAAAGACCGGGATCCTGGCATCTAAAGAATTGCGGGCCTATTTCACCTCCCCCATCGCTTACATTGTGATGATCCTGAGCTTATCGGTCTTCAATGTGCTGTTTTATATGATCATTGACCAGAATCGGGAAGCCGTCCTGAGGGATATGTTCCTGCTGATGGAATTCATGTTTGTCTTTCTGGCCCCGATCTTTACCATGAAGGTTTTTGCCGAGGAAAAGATGTCCGGCACCATGGAATTCCTGCAGACTACGCCGACGAGAAATTCTGAGATCGTTTACGGGAAATATCTCAGCAGTGTGGTCTTCTTTTTGATCCTGCTGTTGTTGACCGCGCCCTATTACGCGATACTGGAATTTTTCAGCAGCCCGGATGTCCCGGCGATCCTGACCGGATACCTGGGCATTTTCCTGGAAGGCGCGTTCTTTATCGCAATAGGGGTATTCACCTCGGCATTGACACGCAATCAGATCGTAGCCGCGTTAAGCGCTTATGTATTGATCTTGCTTTTATACTTCAGCGTGGGCCTGGAAAAATTTTTCAGCGGCACCCCGCAGGCGCTTGTGCATTATTTAAGCGTTATGGGCCATTCAAAGAATTTCTTTATCGGGATCGTAACCACCGCTGACCTGATCTATTTTATCAGCGGCATCTTTTTATTTTTAACCTTAACCCGGATCGCCATAGAAAACCGTTTATGCCGTTAAAAAAGAAAAATATCAATATGCTGGTTTTTATTCTGGGCTGTTTTTGCCTTATGGGTGCTGCCGGGCTTTCTTATGTGGAAAGAGGGCTTAACGCTGCCGGTGTGTGCCTGGCCGCTGTCGGCGCCATCGCGGTATTGTGGTTTTTTCTGGCCGCCTTCAGGAAGAACGCGCTGCTTGTGCGGATCACGCATCAGAAAAAGCTGGTCGGCGCCTTTTTGCTGTTTATCCTTTTTGCCGGGCTTGTGTTTGAGATCAATTATTTGGGCAATATGTATAACCGGCGCTGGGACATGACCCGGCAGGCACAACACACCCTGGATAAAGGCACCCTCGCCGTGATCCAGGACCTTAAGGAACCGGTCCAGATAACCGCGCTTTATGTGGGCATTGCCCCGGTCTCTCTGCAGGATATGCTTAAGGAATACGAAGCCCGGTCTAACGGGATGATCAGCACAGAGATCGTGGATCCGATTGAGAACATCGGCTATGCCTCACAGTTTGACACCACCATCACCGGCAAGCAACGCAAGTTGATCGTGCTTTCCGGAAAAGAGCGCAGGGATATTGATTTTGACAGGCGCATGATCTCCGAGGAGGAAGTGACTAACGCGATCATCCGTGTTACCCGCAAAGAGCGTAAGGCGTATTTTTTGACCGGCCACAGGGAATACCGCATTGATGACAGTGCCAATGAGGGCTTGAGCGTTTTCAATCAATTGCTCAAGAATAATAATGTGCAAACCCAGGAACTTTTGCTGACCGCGCAGACACAGATCCCAGCGGATTGTGATGTGCTGGTAATCGCCGGCCCGCGGGAATTCTTGAGTGCGGATGAAAAGATGAAGATCCAGCAATACCTGGCAAAGGGCGGAGACGCGCTTATTCTGATTGAGAACACCCTGGTCACCACGCCGGATAAGACCTTGACGGAAGAAGAATTGCGCAAGAACCCGGACCTTAACGAAATATTGAATCAATGGGGTCTGCGCGTGTATCCGGACATCGTTGTGGATCTGTCCAATCATGCCGGCGGGGATGTGGGCAGCCCGGCAACGCGCAATTATATGCCGCATAAGGCCCTGACCAAGGGGGTGGATTATACTTTCTATATCCGTCCGCGTTCCATCTCTCTTTTGGCTGACCGGCCGCAGGATTTGAAAGTGGCGCCCTTTGTTTTAACCAATTCCGAGGCTCCCCACAGCTGGGCGGAATCCAACCGGAATCTGATCGTGAAATTTGATGAACAGGACAAGCCCGGCCCGGTCCCGATCTCGTACGTCATTTGGCGGAAAAATAAAGGCAAGTCTGACACGCGCATGATCGTTTTTTCAGACGCGGATTTTCTGACCAATGCGTTTGTTTCGCAATACAGCAATGCGATGATGGGCATGAATTTGATCAACTGGCTGACCGAGGTGGATTACCAGGTGTTCATGGAGGAGGGCGTCAAGGATGTCCCGAAACTGGAATTGACCAGTAAACAAAAACGCATGGTCACGGTCATGCTTTTTGCGATACCGCTTTTGGTCGCGCTCAGCGGCGTGGCGGTATGGTTGCAGCGCAGGAGCGGCGATGATTGATGAACGCGCGCAACAACGCCTGAAAGCCATCCACGCATTATCCCAAAGATATAATGAAAAAGAAGGCGTACCGCATACCCAAAGACTGTTGGAGCTTATGCGGCATCATGTTGTTGAGATCCAAGAACTTTTAGCGCTTGAAGATAAACACGCTCTGGTTGAGACAGGGGATCTGTTGATCTTGTGCGTGGAGTTGCTTTTGGAATATGGCGTTTCGCCGGACGAGATGCTGAATGTCTGCATGGGGCGCTATGAAAAGAAGTTGGGTGAATTGACCGCGCAGCAGGAAAAAAACGAAGCGTAGGTCATTATTTTTC
>JAGYNW010000144.1 GCA_018399915.1 Candidatus Omnitrophota bacterium | reverse complement strand
AAAAATGAGAAACCGTTTGCCCGGCAATACAATGAAGTTCAAAACCGTTTTACTGAATTGTCTGAAAATGGACATCCGCTGGTGAAACCTATGGCGCAAAAGTTTTCTTCGATATTGGAAGATAAAATGGCTTTATTGCCCTTTTATGTGCGGTTAAGCGGGAAGAGCGAAGAAGAAATTGTCCGGGACGTTCTCGAAAGAACTTATGAGCTGAATGTTGCGAATTTAGAAGGCATTGATCGAAAATTGAAAGATGGCACGATCAATGTCCAGGAAGCAAAGAAGATTCGGACCTCGAAGAATGATCCGTTTGTTGATGTTGATTTAGATGAAGGCGAAACACTGAATCCTTTGGTGTGGCCGCTTAAAGGTGATCCATGGCAATCCGGTCATGTTTGGATGGGATATGAATCTTTAAATAGATTTGGATTGGATATTTTTATCCCAACCATTGATGACAGTGACCCTACCCGTAAACCGAAATTAACATCCCTGATGGTGCGCGGACCTGAAACCGACAGGGTCTATGACCTTTATGGGGATCTTGTTAAAAGAGAGAATCTTATGCGGGATTTTCCTGAGTTGCTTACCGCGGATGGAGAAAGAGTTCTGTTTACATTATTGAAAATCAACGAGCATTTGCCGCTTAATGCGCATTATGGCGCTGGTTCAGATCACGCGAACATCTACGCGCTCAAGAAAAAAGTCTTAGGTGTGCAAGATTTCACGGAGCTTTTGAAACGCTACGCGGTTATTAAAAATCATAAAAGTTACCAAAAAGTGATGGAGCTTCTCAACGAAAAAGAGATATTGGACGGCGAGCAAGTTAATGAAGAAAAAGTGCAACATCTGATTGATTATCTAAGGATTAAGGGATACATCACGTATGATTTAAAGGCGAATAAGGAGAAGTTTCAACCGTATCATGTGGGAGAAAATTTTCAAGATTTGGCATTGGAAGATCTGGGAGGGTTGGGGATAACGGAACCGGTTCTTCAGGAATTTCTTTATCACTTGTTCTTTGAGCCCGACGTGCCGACTAAGATCATGTTTCATATGCTGGACAACACGGAAGGGTTTCAGGACCTTCAGAATCAGCAACAGGTTTCCATCATTTTCAATCAGAGGATCGGGGAGGAAGTCCCGGTTAAAGATCTTGAATTGTATCAGGAATATGTGAATGAACGTTTAAGTTGGGTTGAAAAGGGACTCAAGCCTATTGAATTAAAGACAACCACACAACCATTGGATATCTCATCCACGGAAATCCGGGAATTGGGGTATCATTGGAAAATGCCGTTTAATATTGCCCAGATAGGGCATGCCTATGAGATGTGGAGTTTTCAGACGGAGGAAAGCCAAAAGGAACAGGAAGAACTCGGAAAGCGTTTATTTGATGAAACCGCAGGTAAAATCATGACGGCAGGGACATTTACCCAAGCCCAAACAAGGAAAACCATTTCTCAGGAGATAACAACAAAGATACAGGCCCTTAAGGGTTTTGGTATCAATGAGTTTGATAAGCAAGTCGCTTCAAATTTGATTAAATTGCGGGAGGGTCGTTTGGGGCAGGAATTGACATCCCCGCAGCAAGAGATACTTAAACAATGGTTAAATGACTTGAGGGGCATCGCAGAGGAAAGGGCGAAAGGGCTTGTCGCTAAGGGCTTAAAGAATCCTTTACCGATACGGAGCAAGGACCAGACAATCCTGCGTGATCTGATCAAGTCAGGCGAAATGGATATCCCTATTGGAATGCAGAGATATCTGGAACAATATGTCAAGGATAAAGGGCCTCTTACCGTCCAGGGTATTGTGGATGATACCGGCTTGACGCCTGCCCTGGTTGAGACGATCGTTAACGTTTATAAAATAAAAAATCTTCTCTTTCGTATGCCTGTACCTGTAGAGGATATTGATAATCGCAGTATCAGGCTGAATGACCCTCAGGTCTACCGGATGCGCCTTCAGGCGAAGGAGTTTATTAAGCCGGATATGACGGAATATGAGCTGATCCGCTTTATTGAGGATCATGGTTTTAATATTGATTGGAATAATTCTCAAAGAGGCGGCGATGATTCCGCGATGACGGTTTTAACTCCCGAAGGCAGGAGGACGTTGGATTCGGCGGGTTTATTGGAAAGCGTCGAGGTTAAAGATATCGGCGAAACGGTTCCGGTGAAATTTGGAACAAGTGGGCACCGCGGACAAAAAGGGAAGAATTTTGATATTGAATTAATCCGAAGATTGTCACAAGGCACTGCGGAATATTTTGCGAAAAACGAACCTGGAAAGGTCGTTTATCAAGCGTTTGATACCCGGGAAGGGAACCCGAATTTTGCGCGAGAAACCGCATCTGTCTTGGCGGGGAATGGTATCAAGTCGAAAATCAACGCCAATGCCGCAACGCCAACACCGGTTGTAACGGTTCAGGCTGCGAATGATGAAGAAGCAGCCGGGGTTATTAATGATACTGCCAGCCATAGCCCTGCAGATGATCTTGGGTTTAAAATTTCCCCACCACATGGTGGCGCGGCGCCCAAAGCCATGACGGATGAAGCCACAGATTTGGCTAATGCAAGAAATACGTATTTGTACCTTGATTACGATGTAGCTAAAGAAGCAGGATTAATTGAAGAAATCACTCAAGAGCAAGCAATCCAAGAATATGTTTATGACTATATCATACCGACGATGAAGAAAATCGGGGCATGGCAGGATATCGTAAACTTTTTAAAGAGCAATCCACAATTTACATTGGTATTGGATCCGATGCAAGGAACCGGCGTTGCGTATATGGAAGCAGTTTATTCAGAGCTTGCAAAGGACGCCGGCCGGGATGATTTATATCAGATGATAAATGAGGACAATACAGATACAGAATTCAAACAAGTGAACGGGGCTCCGAGGCCGGATTCAGCACCCTATAATCAAGGACTGATTGATGCCGTAACAGCCAAAGAAAATGCGTTAGGGCTTTCCATCGATGGAGATATGGACCGATTCGGATTTGTGGATTTTGGCGGCAAGTTTATTTCTGCCAATGATATGGTCGGTCTCTTAGCTTACTTTTTGAAGAATGACATTGGATTAGAAGGTGAGTTAGGTACAACGATCGCAACCAGTGGTATGGTCAAAGCGGTTGCAGACTTGCTCGGAGCAAAATACGAGGAAGTGGATGTTGGCTTTAAGTGGTTTGTAGATCTGGAAACAAAACATAAAGCGAAGTTAAAGGAAGAAGGGAAAGCTTATACTCCTAAATTTTTGGTTGCAGGAGAGGTAAGCGCGCATGTAGCCGTCGCGCCATTTATGAAGTCGTTTGATGATGGTTTAGCGATTGGATTGATGGGGCTTTGGATGGTGGCCCGCAGTGGAAAAGGGCTTGCCGAATTCAAAGATATGCTGGAACAAAAGATCGGCAAAAAGTTTGATATGACCGAAGATAAACTGCAAAATGCTGAACGAACAGACGCGATCAAAGAAGGGATGACCGCCTTACTCAATCAAACATTAAGTGAATTAGAAGCGGGAACCGAATTGCAAGATTTGTATGTAGTTAAAGAATTCAGTAGCAAGTTCCCCCAAGAAAAAGTTGTTGGCATTAAAGCCGGAGACGGAGTAAAACTTTATTTAGAATCCGGTGCCTGGGTTTTGATGAGAAATTCCGGAACAGAACCGATTGTTAAGTTAACGGCAGAAGTAACCTATCCTTATGATGGCGAGCTTGACGTAGAAGGCAAGAAGAACCTGTTTAAAGCTGTCCGTGAAGTGGTTAATGAATATGATTATGCCATGACCACGGGTCTCACACGGAAGAATCCTACGCAAACACAGAGTTGGCAAAGACTACAAGCCCTTTCTTCGGATGTGACCCGGTTTGATTTAAGGGAAGCGTTACAAGATCCGCAAAGGTTGGAAAAATTAGGGAAAACATTTAACGATCAGGTTTTTGTGGATTTTTCAAAGAATTTGGTCGACGAAGCAGCAATGGATACCTTAATCCACCTTGCCGAAGAAATTGGCGTTGACGAAGCGATTGAAAAGATGTTTTCAGGAGAAAAAATTAATGAAACAGAAGGCCGCGCGGTGTTGCATGTGGCCTTAAGAAATATTACCCGTGACGCAAATGGCGAACTTATCGCGGCTAACGGTCCTATTATGGTCGACGGTCAAGATGTAATGCCGGGTGTTATTAAGGTGCTGAATCAAATGAAAGACTTTGTTGCAAAACTTCATTCCGGTGAGTGGAGAGGGGCAACAGGAAAGACCATTAAGCATGTGGTTAATATCGGGATTGGAGGTTCTGATTTAGGGCCAAAAATGGCTTCGGATGCGTTAAAACCTTATCAACAAGGGGACATGGAAGTCCATTATGTTTCCAATATCGACGGAACCGCAGCTGCAGAGTTGATGAAGAGCATTGATCCGGAAGAAACACTTGTGATCATTGCATCCAAATCTTTCACAACCCAAGAAACCATGCAGAACGCGCAAACATTCAGAAACTGGATGTTAGAGCATTATAAAGGCGATGAAAGCGTTATTGAAAAACATTTTGTTGCTGTTTCCACCGCGGAAAAACTGGTTTCGGAATTCGGGATCAATACGGACAATATGTTTGAATTTTGGGATTGGGTAGGCGGACGTTATTCTGTTTGGTCAGCAATCGGGCTTTCTACCGCCGCTTATATTGGATTCGATAACTTTATCGATTTTCTCGAAGGGGGCCGTGAAGCCGATGAGCATTTCAAGCAAACATCTTTTGAAGATAATATTGCTGTATTAAAAGCCTTATTAAATGTATGGTATGGCAATTTCTTAGGCGCGGAAAGTTTCGCGATCCTTCCTTATGATCAATACATGCATTTATTCCCTGCTTTTGCACAGCAGTTCTTTATGGAAAGCAATGGAAAGACAGCGGCCAGAGATGGCAGTTTTGTTGATTATAATACTGGTTTAATCGCCTGGGGTGCAGCTGGAACTGACGGACAGCATTCGTTCTATCAGTTGATTCATCAGGGGACACGATTAATTCCTGCCGATTTTATCGGGATCAAGAGAACCCACAATGCCTTGCCGGGCCACAATACAAAACTCTTCGCGAATTTTATCGCGCAAACCGAGGCCTTGGCAAAAGGGGCAACCTTAGAAGAAGTAAAAGCCATGTTGGCTGAAGATCCGAAGTTCGCAGGCAAGGATATTGATTGGGAAGCCGCGCAAAGAACTTTTGCAGGAAATAAACCGACGACATCTATTTTAGTCGATCAAATCACTCCGCGCACTTTGGGGAATTTGATTGCACTATACGAACACCAAATTTTTACCGAAGGGGTGATTTGGAATATTTTTTCTTTTGATCAATGGGGTGTACAGTTAGGAAAGAAAGTGGCGGATAATGATGTGCTTCCTTTCTTAGAGGGAAGAAAGTCTTTAACGGAATTAGAAACTTCTAATCTTTCCGCAGCTGGGAAGAAGATGGTGCGTGATTTTATCGAAGCCAATGGTGAAGATTACGCCATGACCACCAAGGCGGTCCTTGATGATGCCCACGACGGGTTAGGCGCGCATATTGCCTTAGATAACAGCAATCCTGTGGTGATAACCGCGGGTAATCAAACCTGGGAGATGAAGGTCACCAAGATGGCAAACGCGCTGCATTTCAGGATTACAAATAATCAAGGATACGATTCCGGGCTGCAAGTT
>JAGYNW010000143.1 GCA_018399915.1 Candidatus Omnitrophota bacterium | reverse complement strand
TCGCGCGCCCGCGGCTTTGAAGGCGGGGATCAGTACGCCGGTTGCGTCACGTTTTTTTAAACTGGAAGTGAAATTATGCACACCAACCATTTCCCTGCCTTGCGTAGAAAGGGCACTCCCTTTAATAAAAAATATCTCTTCATTAAAAGAAATTTTCGTAAGCCAAACGCCATCTGTCAAAGAATCGCTAATCTCATTGAGCTTCTTCGCCCATCGGACCTTATCGTCTCCAATAACTTGCTTTAATGAATTCTGGCGGGCCTGTAGTTTTCTCAATTGGCTAATAACCGCCTCTACCTGGATTTTGGCTGGCTCAAGCTCCTTGGCTTCCTGGGCTATTTGATTCTTATGACTGACCTTGGCGGTTATCGCGAACAACAAAAGAATGTGCACTAAAATCAAGATTAAAAATAAGCCGCCTGCCGAGCCAATGACCACTTCCATTGGGATATTAAAGCCTTTAAGCAAAGACTTTCTTTTTTTTCTTTTACGTAAATTATTCGGAACCAAATTAATATCAAGCATAATCATTCAATGCCAAACCAACGGCAACTCCCAATCGATTCGCGTTCTTTTGAAATTCTTCCTCAGACACATCCGGCGCTAATGTGATCGTGCCTTTCGGGTCCCATCGGATAATCTTGATCTCGAGATTTTTTTCTATCGCATTGACGATCAATTCATTATTCGCTATTTCACCGAACAACATAAGCTCTTTGACCTCCTTATTTCCCTCAGTGGAAAAATAATCAAAGGACATCCGCAATTCTCTGACAAGATTTTCCAGCGCAAGATCACACGCCTTAACCACTTCTTCAGATTTTAGCGCTGACTGCTCCAACAAAGATTCTATCTCTGAAATCGATTGGCCAACATTAGCGGCAAAAGCTTTTTTGATATCTGTTGCGCCCACAAAAATATCCCTTGAAAAACAAGGGATCCTATTTGCCGTAATCATCAGACTGCTGACCTCATCCTCTACGCCTAATACAGCCAAAGAAGATCCAAGCTGCTCAGGCTGATAATCCGTGTTCATTATCACATTGGCTAAAGCGAGTATATTAAATCCTACAAAATCGACCTGACAGCCCAAACGCGTTAATAATTCAATCTTCCTATCGATTAATTCTTTTTTGGCAGCAGCAACCAAAACAGCCATCTTCTTCTGGCTCGGCTGAGAATCAACGATACAGCAATCCGTATAAATCTGGTTCAGATCAAATGGAAAATACTTCTCCGCTTCCAGAGAAAAAGAACTTTTTAATTCATCAAGAGTCAATCGTGGCATTTCAATAAAACGGATCAAAGTTCCCTTGCCCGATATTGCGCAATACAAAGATTTCGTGGAAATATTCATTCTTTCAAAAATCGCCTTTAAAGCCAGAGAAATATCCTTCTTGATCACGGGTTCGATCCCCCACCGGATTAATTCGAATCTTTGTTCTTTTTTTCTGACCTCAACCCATTTACAGCTTTGGCTCCCGATATCCAGACCAAGCGATGTCATCTCGGTCTTTTCAGGCAAAAACCTTTTTATCGTTGCAAAATATTTTTTTAAAAAAGTATTCATAATTTTGACGGCTTATTCATTATTCTTCTATCGATATTTTTATATCCGGACAAGCAATTTATTAATTCTATCATATCAAAAGGATTGTAGTATATCATTTTCTTTTTATAAAGAAAATGATAAATAATATTACTTATAAGATTATTTTTTATGCCCAACACTGGCTATTAAATAATATAACTCATAATGCCCGAACAGATAGGAGACATTATGGCACAAGCCTTACCTTTCACTGCAACAAAATAACATCTTCCAAAGGCGGTTCATAGTCTGGCTTGACTGCGTTCTTTGGCTCAATTTCCGGTCTTTGATATGCCTCTGCTCCCTCACCAGGTTCCTTCTCCCAAACAGGCTGACTCTTTGTCTCTAAAGACTCTTTGCTGCCGCTAAGAGGCATCCGCGTAATGACTTCCTTGCTGGAAGAATCTTCTTCGATCTGCCGGATCAATCGATTATTCATAAAAAAAATCGCGATCAATACAAAAAGACAGGTCAAACCCATAATTGCCAAAATATGATTCTTTTTCATCTATCCCTCCATAAAGCTTTTAAATTAATCAGACTGTTGCCAAACAATTTTATCAGTAATATCATTACTGAAAGCCGTATAGATACTCAATGTCGGAAAATACGGAGGCGAATTGCCTTCCCGCATCCTTTTATCATAAACAAAGTTGCGCCCGTAACCAGACAAGCTCTGCCCGGTAGAGCCGTTAAACAAGCCAAAGGCTCCATAATTATCTGTGATGACGCCCCCCAACAAAGTCGCGGTTCCTCTTGCGCCAACACCATAATCATCATAATCATCCACGGCAAATATTCCCTCCTTAGCCAAGATGGTCCCATGAATAGCAACATCATCAGGTGCAGAATTACCGACATAGACATTCCCACCCCAGGAAACCAGTCCCAAGATGTTTTCTGCGCCTTCCGCAGTCGGCGGTACATAAGAACTTGTACCCGGAGTTCCGCTTCCCGGCGTATAATCAGCGTACGTAAGGTTGTCCTGAATATACATATTATTTTCCGTGGCAATCGTTAGTTGTGTACTCTCCTGCACCGTCCCGCCTAAACTCTGTATTGCCCCGTCCACGTAGATAACCGTACCGGCACCGTCAATACCATTGGGAAGGCCTGAATATGTGGTAGTCGTACTCCCATCAGCAACAATGGTTTGATTATTCACAGCATCCACGGTAATTTGCTTTGAGACTGACCCTTGGGTAATGTTATAAATGGCATTATTATTCCCATCTACACCCAAAGAGATCGAGCTATTCCCTTGAACATAAATACCTCCTGCAAGGTCTGTTCCATTGCCGGGCAAATAAATCCCGTCTGAAAAATACGTTGCCCCTCCGGAAACTTGATCTATCATGGCTTGTTTCTGGGTTAAAGAGGCTAATGAAATATTGTCCTGATCCCGTTGAAATCCCGCATTAAACGTCGGAACATCACGGGTTCCGTTGTGATCATCATCTAACAGAACAGGATATCCTGAATTATAAAACCTTGCGCTCTGCTCGGTTTGGGTTACGCCATCATTAAAAGTGCCACTAGGGTTCAAAGCAAAATTAAAGCGTTTATTCGTATGAACCGGGCCATCAAAGTTTGTATTATCCGTGAACCAGACATTCGTTCCGCTCGGGGTTTCTTGCTCATTAGTAAATAAAGCGAATTTTGCGAAATTATCCTTTTGGACACGAATCGTAAAGTCCCCGTTTAATAATATTCTTTTACTCAAACCGCCCGAGCCGCCTGTCGCCTCTATTTGATAAATATACGGAAAATCCCAGGTGTTGGTTGCCAGTGTCACAGGATCAGATTTTTCCATCATAATGATCTTCAGGCTATATGTCCCGTTACCCAAAGAGATCGGTCCCATTGCATATTCCGCCTTATTGCCATTCTGAGTCAACAAAGGATTGCCTCCGGAATCTTTGACCGTTGCAAGCAAAAAAGCCACCCCGTCATCAATATACATTTGGACTAAAGATAACGCCCCGGAAGGGCTCATATTATTCAAATTTGTTTTCAAACGCACATTAATAAGATCATCCAGTTGCTCTAAAGCCACATTGCCACCGGCCTCAGCCACATAAAAGGCCTGCGTCTGTTCAACTTCCCTCTTTGCATATTGTTTTTCCGTTATGGTCGTTAAAACTAAAATGCCGCTTAACGCAAGAAGTACAATAATGACCAAAAAAGAAATAACCAACGCAACACCCTTGTTATTATGAATTTTCATCATACCTACCCCTTATTCCGCAAATAAATATTCATGGTTTTATCGGCGATTATCGGCCTGTTTGATTCTGTGTTCTTAGAAGCCGTTAAAATCATTGTTACCATTGTGTTATCGCTATTCAGGCTCACTTGAAAATCAACAATGTCTTGGGCAAACACATCTTCTCTGACTACAGAACCGCTGCTGTTTAAAACCTTACGGATCAATTGATTCTCCGCGTTGATCATATAAGCGATCTGACTGTAATCCCGGCTCGAACAGTCATCATCCGCATCCATGCAGGCCGGATCCTGACAACCCCAAGTCAAAGGAGCGCCCCAGTTAGCCACATTACCATCAGAATCTATAATGCTTCCATTGGTTTCACAAATGATCGGAATAGAAAAAGTCAAAATATCGGAACTTCCATTACCTGCTCCATCACTGACATTCACCTTAGAATTTCCAAATTGATCTTTTCCACTTTCCCTTAATTCTTTAGAAATACGTAAAAAAGTCAATCGTAACATCTCTTGCGTCTGTATCTCCGTCTTAGTTGTAAACCAACTCTCTTTTCCTGTAGTTAACGATAAATACATCACATGAATCATAACGATCAATATCAAGGTAACAACCATGATCTCAACTAACGTAAAACCTTGTTTTTCGTCCAGTCTCTTTAACATTTTTTTATCCTGTATTAAAAATATATGTACTCACTTGCACGGGGGAACTCAACATCCCATTGGAATCCAGATCCTCCCCTGCATCTAAAATGCCATCCAAATCCTGATCCTCCCCCACTACCCGACTGTTCTTTTGGCGCCAGGAGAATGAAACCCAGATTTTTAACAAATCGGGATCAGAATTATCCACATAACTGATGCCGACGCCTGAAACAGCGGCATCCGTAAAGCTGATCCTATGATAGTTATTATAAATCTGATGAAAATCCGTATTTTTGATCTGTTCTACACGGCTTTTAACCGCATTCAACGCATAGGTCGAATTTCTCGATGTCTCGTGCAATTCCATAGATTTCACAAAAGTCAAAAGAAGGCCTAAAAACGCGAGTGAAAAGACCATGGTCGCCACTAATAATTCCACGAGAGTCAATCCATTGACATCCGCAAAATGCTGTTTCTTCTTATAGCTGTCCATAGCACACTTCTTTCCGATTGCTGGATTTCAATACCTTGCCTACCTGCGAGGGGTTGCGGCAGGCAAGGTATCCTTCTGAGCATGGAAAGAACATAAAACATCGCACACTCAGGATCCAAAAACCCTATTGGTGAATATCAATAAATATAAACATCTTTTCATCTTTAATAGTCATATCTCAGATAAGAATAGATAACTATTTCATGAATGACTATTTTATTTAAGACATGGAAAGGGGGGCCTTAACTGCCCCCCTCGCCATAATTCAATTTTATTCAAAACAAAAACTTGCTTACCAGGATACAATCCCTCCGGTAGTGATTGTGTACGTTGTCGTTCCCGAAGTTCCGACCAATGATGGTGTTGCCGCAAAAGTATAAGAACCGGCTGCCATCGTACAAGTGTACTCATAACCTGAAACCGTTTCGTCGCAATAATCGGTGTTAAGATATGGCGGTGTGGCTCCAACCAAATCTGCCATTTCATCAGGATAGTTTCCATTATTCGTCGTAGCAAATGTCTCGGAAGATGTGGATAGAGTTCTTAATGTACTTTTGGCTAATGCATCATTAGAAGAAATTTTAGCCCTGAGCAAGTTAGGGATCGCGATCGCTGCGAGTAATGCGATAATCGCAACAACGATCATGATTTCGACTAAAGTAAAACCTTTTTGATTCCTTTTCATTACTGATGCTCCTTTCTGAATTGCGAGCCTAGACAGGATACCCCGGCATCCCCCAAAAAGGTTTTAAAAGAAA
>JAGYNW010000142.1 GCA_018399915.1 Candidatus Omnitrophota bacterium | reverse complement strand
TTTACAAGAAAAGAAAATGATCCGCCATCTTTAAGGTTTAAGATTTTAAAAATTGCCATGAAGTCTTTTAGTTCTGTTTCTCTTTCTTCCGGGTTTTTCCGTATGACTTCAAATAGTTGTTTTACGGAATCGACCATTATCTCTGAGGCAGAAAGGCGTGAAACGATATTTTCCAAATAACGGATGATCTTCTGGAATTCCCCATGATGAAGCCAAACGCCGTGGCAGTCATCGCATTTATTGATAAGCACGTCAGATTTATCATAATGCAGGGATTCCATAAGCGTTTGGCATTTGGGGCATTTTTTCTTTTCTGACGGCACCGAAAGCTCATCTGTCTTTTGTCCGAAAGGGTCAAAATTTAACCAGCGGAGATCCTCATCCGTATTGTCTTTGGCTTTTTTAAGTTCATCTCTGTCAAACCAGCGGCCTTTACACGCAGGGCAAGTATCGACTTTAATTCCTTTAAAAGTTGTTTGTTTTAGTTCATGGTTACAATCGGAACACTTCATAAAAGGTCTCCTTGTAAAAGCGTTCTTTAAGTTTTAATATGGTCAGACCAAGACGCCCTTTACATTGTGATTTTAACTTTTAAATTTTTTTAATTATAACATAGTATCGACTATTAGTAAGGTAAATATCGATCTTTTTTTGAGAATATAAGAGGTTCAGGTGTTAGGCCTGGAAAAATTCTATTTGTGATCAAGCAGATATTCCGGTTTAATCCGTTCAAGGCTTTTAAAGATATTTTTTTTAATCGCGGGATTTTCACGGGATAATGTCGTCAGCAGGTCTTTGATCATTTTCCGTTTAGATGTATCATTATTGGGGCAAGCAATATTATCGATGTCGAGAAGATTTTCTTTAAAAGCCAACTGCTGGATATCTTTTTCTTTTACATAGGCCAGCGGACGGATGATATGGAATTTTCCTTTAAAAAGTTCTTGATTCGGTTTCATTGTACTGATTTCACCATTGTAGAACATATTGAGCAATGTGGTCTCCACGATGTCATCCATATGATGCCCTAGGGCGATCTTATTGTATCCGAAGCGTTCAGCAATTTTAAAAAGGCATTTCCTGCGGTTCCACGCACACCAGAAACAATTGATATCTTTCCATTCTTTGCCTTGCAAGATATCAATCTTTTCAAAATGGTAGTTGATCTTTTCTGCCTGAAAGTATTTCTTTAATTGATTTAAAGGAAAGCCAGGGATCCCCATGTCAATATGCACGGCCATAATATGGATCGGGATCGGGATAAAAGTTTGGCGGTATTTAAAAAGTTTTAATAAAGAAAGGCTGTCTTTCCCCCCTGAGATAGCGATAAGAATCTTATCATCAGGATCAAGCATTTGGTAATCAGCAATCGCTGCTCCAACTTTTTTCGATATTGAAAAAAGCTCATTGCTGATATGAGGGTCTTTGGTTTTTGTCATGGTCAATAGGTAACTTCCAGCAAGGTTAATCCATGGGCCTTAGCGGTTTCTCCGGCAAAATTTCGGTCTTTCTGAAGTAATATATGCGCAGTGATTTCTGGTGGCCGTTTTCCTGTGCCGACTTCTATCAGTGTCCCGACAATATTACGGACCATTTTATATAAGAATCCGTCCGCTTCAATTTCTATCCATAAGAAAGGCCCGGTTTTTCTTATATTCAGCTTCTGGATTGTTCGTAGCGTGTTTTTTGTTTTGCCCCTTTCCCCTAGGGATGGATCAGTGGCCATGAAGGATCGAAAATCTTTTTTGCCAATCAAGTGCCGGGTTTCCTTGCGCATGCAAGCGATATTCAGTTTTTGAGGGAAATGTAAAGTGGTTTGATCATAAAAGGGGCTTGGGACTTTTCTCAGATAAAGGCTGTAACGATACGTCTTGCTTTTGGCGCTGTATTGAGAGTGAAAATCTTTGGCTACTTCTTTTGTGTTGATGATGGCGATATCTCTGGGCAGCATTGCGTTGAGCGCGTTTTGAATTTTGGGCAAGGCCAGGGTTGAGTGTGTTTTATAATTGGCCACTTGCCCGAAAGCATGTACGCCGCTGTCGGTTCTTCCTGCGCCGATAAGTTTAACCTCGTGGCCTGAAAGTTTTTTTAGCGCTTTGGTTATTTCTCCTTGAACCGTTTTTTGCGGATCAGGTTGGATTTGCCAACCATTAAAAGAGGTCCCCTTATATTCAATTGTAAGCTTTATATTACGCATGGATCAACTGATGATTAGGCTTTGTGAAATAAGGACTGGCGGCGCTTTGTGTGCTTTTGAATGTGTTCTTATTTTATGATTTTCAGATCGCGTCTAATTTGATCAACTCTTCAGCGATTTGGATGGCATTAAGAGCCGCGCCTTTTCTGAGATTATCCGACACAATCCAAAGATTAAGTCCGTTATCAATGGTACGGTCCTCACGGATACGTCCCACAAAGGTGTCATCTTTTCCTTCAGCATCAACGGGCATGGGATAGATATTATGTTCAAGATCATCCATTACCGTTATTCCCGGTGCAGCGTTAAGGAGCTCGATAGCCTTTTCGCGTGTGATCTTTTTTTCAGTCTCAATATTAACAGATTCGGAATGAGCACCAAAAACAGGAACACGGACACATGTCGCCGTGACCTTAATCGAGTCATCACCCAATATCTTTTTAGTCTCCTGAACCATTTTGAGCTCTTCTTTGGTGTAGTAATCTTCTTTAGGGATATCGATGTGTGGGATCAGATTATGTGCGATTTGATGGGGGAATTTTTTTATGGTCATATCTCCATTCAATTGTGCCTTAAGTTCATCGATAGCTTCTCTTCCAGCCCCGGAAACAGATTGGTAGGTGGAAGCCACGATTCGTTTGATCTTTCCGTAATCATAAAGGGGCTTAAGCGCTACCATCAGTTGAATGGTTGAACAGTTAGGATTAGCAATAATGCCCTTTTGGTTTTGAATAGCTTCCTTGTTGACCTCGGGCACAACCAGAGGAACATCAGGGTCCATCCGGAATTGACTTGTGTTATCGATCACGATGCAGCCTTCCTTGACCGCATGGGGCGCGTATTCTGCACTTACGGCGGCGCCGGGGGAAAATAAGCCGATCTCCATATTTTTAAAGCAATCATGCGATAGTTTTGTGGCTTTGATGGGACGTCCATCAAATTCATAATCCGGGCATCGATCCGGATTTGAGGACATGACCCTTAACTCATTAATGGGAAAATTTCGTTCTTTAAGGATCTCGAGCATACATTGACCAACAGCGCCACGGATCCCGACGATACAGACATTATATTTTTTCATAGTAAGTTCTCTTTTTGGTTGAAAGGTTTTATTTTACATTTGGATTATTTAGATTGCGTGATGAACGCGGCGACACTGTCTCCCACCTGAGACGTGGTCAACCCCATTTGGCCCACAAGCATTGAATCCATGGTTTTAATGGTTTCTCTCATCGCATTTTCAATATCTGACGCAGCGGTGGTTTCTCCTAAATAGTTAAGCATCATGCCGGCAGTGGCTATCGCGGCAATAGGATTGATCACATTTTTACCAGCGAATTGGGGTGCACTGCCATGGACAGGTTCAAACATGCTGACACCTTCAGGGTTGATGTTGCCGCTAGGGGCTACACCCATGCCGCCTTGGGTGACCGCAGCTAAATCGGTTATGATATCACCGAACATATTACAGGTTACGATCCCGTTGTACCTTTGCGGGCTTTCGATCATATATATGCAGGCTGCATCAACATGAACGTAATCGGTTATGATCTGAGGGTAGCATGTTGCCACCTCGTTAAAAACCCGGTCCCAAAGGTCGAAAGCATAGGTCAGGACATTGGTTTTTCCGCAAAGGGTCAATTTGGCAATTTTCCCTTTGTTTAATTCATCGGCGGTTAATCCTCGCCAAGGCGTATTGACATGCCGCTTAACAAGCGTTTCAAAGGCGAATTTGATACATCGTTCTACCTGATGTTTAGAATAGACCATGGATTGGATAGCTACTTCCTTGTCTGTGCCTTTGTTTTGAAATTCTCCGATGCCTGTATAAAGACCTCCGGTGTTTTCCCGGAAAACAATATAATCAATATCTTCAGGATTTTTGTTTTTTAAAGGTGTTTCAACATTTTCATAGAGTTTAACCGGCCTAAGGTTGATGTATTGATCCAGGTCAAAACGGAGTTTTAAAAGCAGTCCCTTCTCAAGAATCCCCGGCTTGATATCCGGATGGCCGACAGCTCCCAGATAGATGGCATCAAAGCCTTTTAATTCTTCGACATCTGTATCAGATAAGACCTCGCCTGTTTTGAGATAATGTTCTCCTCCAAAATCAAAATGAGTGGTTTCGATTTGAAAATGATGTTTTTCAGCAGCGACATTTAGTACTTTCAATCCTTCGGTAATGACTTCAGGACCAATTCCGTCACCAGGAATGATAGCCAGGTTATATTTTTTCATAAGTAAGATAGTTTTTTTACATTATTCTTTATATTTTTTTACCAACAGGGTTGCATTATGGCCACCAAAGCCGAGGGAATTGGTCAATGCCGTATTGACCGTAAGTTTTCTGGCTTCGTTAGGAACGTAATCGAGGTCACAATCAGGATCCGGAGTTTCATAATTGATCGTTGGGGGTACGATGTCTTCCTGGATCGCCTTTACACAGGCGGCGAATTCTATGCCCCCGGCCGCCCCCAAAAGGTGCCCTGTCATAGATTTTGTTGAACTTACGGGGATTTGACGAGCCAGTTCTTTAAAAACAGTTTTGATCGCGAGGGTCTCCCCTTTGTCATTCAGTTTGGTTGACGTCCCATGGGCATTGATATAAGAAATATCATCAATGCTCAATCCTGCGTCTTTTATAGCCAGTTCCATGGCTCTGGCCGCGCCCATTCCGGAAGGCTCAGGTGCGGTAATATGATAAGCATCCGAGGTGCGACCGTATCCCGCAAGTTCGGCCAGGATTGTCGCGTTTCGTTCTTTTGCGTGTTCTAACGTTTCCAGAATCACCATACCGGCCCCTTCCGCCATGACAAATCCGTCACGGTTAAGATCAAATGGACGCGAAGCTTTTTCAGGTTCGTCATTGCGTTGGGACAAGGCTTTTAATGCGCAAAATCCACCTACACCCAAGACGCATGTGGCGCTTTCTGTACCGCCGGCAATCATGACATCGGCATCTCCGTATTGCAAGAAACGCATAGCATCCCCAATCGCATTGGTTGCCGTCGAACATGCTGTGGAAACACAGGTGGCCGGGCCTTTGGCTCCTGTGTCAATGGAAACTTGGCCGGCGGCCTCATTAATGATGATTTTAGGGATAAAATGAGGAGACATTCTTCTGGGACCCCGCTCCAGGAATTTTTTATATTCCTGTTCAATGGTTTCTATGCTGCCAATACCTGAACCGATGAGTACACCTAAGCGATCCAAGTTAATACTGTTGAGATCAAGTTTGGCATGAGCAACCGCCTCTTTTGCCGCAACAGAAGCATATTGGACAAAATAAGCTAAATTCCTGGCTTCTTTGCTTGTAAAATAATCGAGTGGATCATAATCAAGGATTTCTCCAGCGATGCGGGTAGGAAAGTCAGATGAGTCAAATTTTGTTATAGGACCGATTCCACTTTTCCCAGCAATAAGATTTGACCAGAATTTCTCCGTGCCTGTTCCTACTGGAGTAATGACGCCTAGTCCTGTTACTACGATTCGTTTTTTTTCCATAATTTTATAATGAAAAATCTTTTTCAGAAAAAGATTCCGCTTTACATAAAAAAGCAAT
>JAGYNW010000141.1 GCA_018399915.1 Candidatus Omnitrophota bacterium | reverse complement strand
ACGATAAAATTGTAGATGCCGAGTTCAGGGAAGGTAAAGAGTTTATCCTGCTTTTGCATGTGTTGTGTCACAAATTGATTCAGGCCTTCAAAATCTTCCTTTTGCCAGGAGGGGATATATAATCCTTGCGCCGCAGGCACGTTGGCTTTGACCAGGGTTTCATCCGGTTTTAGGCTTTCGGTCTCTTGTCCCGTCAGCCAATTGCGTAAATATTGAAACGCGATGAAGCGGTGATTGAGTCTTTGAATAGGATAGCCGAGCGAAGAACCAAGAAAAAGGAACAGGAGCAGATTGATTCCGATTATCTTGAGCCTCAGGGGCTTTTTCAATTTTTTAATGGAGGTGCTTTCTTTAAGCATGCGGAATTTATTCTTTGACAGGATCAGCAGGCTATAGGCCCGTTCAAGCATAAAGAACAGCAGGATCTTTTCCGGCTGGAGGGCCATTTCAAATTGCGCGGCCCCGATTTTTCTAAAAGCAAAAACATACATGATGAATCCATAAAAACAGACTGGCAGAATTTGCAGGCTTTCTTCAGAAATGTCCTTTTTTTTGAGTTTTGTCAGGAAAAATAGCGCAAAAAAGATATAGCAGTAGGCGGGCGTCAGATGCTTGAAATGTTTATTGCCGGGATTAAGCCCCAGGAGCGCTTCTAAAACGCTGCGGGGGTGGTCTTCGAAAAGGTGATCCGGGAATACCTGCGGCATGTTCTGTGTCACGGATAAGAAGGAATCTATAAATGGCCCCAGGGATTCCGTTGCTGCAAGGTAAATCCCGTAGGGAATTAAGATGAAAAGCATCCCGGCGCTGAACCAGAGGCATGCTTTCAGCACTTCTTTAAGGCCATAAAAACGGAAAAGCAGAAAGACGGCTGCAGTGGCAATGACACTAAAAATCGCAAAGACGCCTATCTCCACGCTTGTTAATAGCCCGAGGCTTGTTGTGATGCCTGCCAACAGCATCCAAAAGTATTTTTTTGTTTTAAGGTGTTTGATGATAAATAACACAGCCAGGGCCCCTAAGGCAAAACGCATCCCTCCCCAGATCTGAAAAACAACCCGGGGAAAAGTGCGGGCGATCAGAACCAATGTGAACAGGTAGAGGATGAGGCGGGTTTTAAAGATCTGTCTGGCAATCATGATCCAAATAATAAGCGTGGCAATGGTACCCACATAGAAGTAGGTGCACAGCACCGCGATATTTTTCCCGAAAAGCTTCATGAAAAAAGCCGGCACATAGAGTTCCAGCGGGCCGCGCAGATGGAAGAAATCCCTGTAAGGGATTAGGCCGTTCATAAGCGCGTTTATGCCGGGCAGGTAAATGGCCAGTTCGAAATAATCCACAACCCTATGTAGATAATAGGGTTGGACTGTTATTAAAATCGTGAAAAGGGAAAGGATTCCCAGGTCCATGCCTTGTGGCGCATGATGGAGGGAATTAGTAAAAAAAGCATTCACTCGGGAACATAAATTTTCAATAATTCTGCGCATTGTGAGAGTTTAATGACAGGTTTTAAAAATATTTGTAATCAACAAAGTTTGTTGATATCATAGCATACCGTTTATTAAAATCAACTACCGTTAATGATAAGCTTCTATGGATAAATTCAATTTTTGTGACCTTTTGATCTTGGCTGGCGGGTTGGGTTCCCGATTGCGGTCCGAGGTGGGTTCTTCCCAAAAGACCATGGCTCAAGTGGGTGGCCGGCCTTTTTTAGACCTTCTGATAGATCATGTTATCGGGCAGGGTTTTCAGCGGATCATTCTATGTACAGGATATGATGCCGATAAAGTCGAGTCCTATTATCACGGCCGCGATCTTGATCTTCACATTGATTTTTCGCGTGAGGAAGAAAAGCTTGGAACCGGCGGGGCGATTAAAAACGCCGCGGAACTGATTGAGAGTGAGCATTTCTTTGCCATGAATGGGGATTCGTTCTGCCCTTTGGACTTTGCCTCTTTTCTCAGCTTTCACCAGGAAAAGCAAGCAAAGGCCTCTATCGCGATATCAAAGGTGAAAAATATTCAGGATTATGGATCGATCCTTATCCATCCTGAGACCAAGCAAATCACGTTTTTTGCGGAGAAGATTTCCAGCGATGCCGTGAGCAGTCAAGGCCGGCAGCCTTTTGTAAATAATGGAATTTATTGTTTTAACAAGGATATTTTTGCTATGATGCCTAAAGAGTCCAAGTTTTCATTGGAGGAAGATCTTTTCCCGTATTTGACAGGAGGTCCTTTTTACGGGTTTGAAGTTCCTCAGAATTTTCTGGATATCGGGACGCCGGAGCGATATCAGAAGGCGAAAGAAAAATATAGTCAGGAGTGACCCGTCGCTCACCGCAACAGGTTATTCCTATTATTAGAAAGGGATTAAAGTGGAGAAACCAGGCAAAACAATCAGTATCGAAGAGAAAGTAAAATGTAAAGTTCCTTTCGGGACTGTCTCTATAACCGAGCAAGCCCGAAAGTTAATTAATACCGCTTTGGATACAACCTTTGTTACCAATGGAAAATATGTTAAGGAGTTTGAAGAACGCTTTGCCAAGATCTTTGGTGTAAAATACGCGGTGGCTGTTAGCAGCGGCACAGATGCCGACGCCCTGTCTTGCGCGACGCTTTATGATTTTGGGGCGCAAAGAGGCGATGAGATCATTATTCCCGCCTTGACCTTTATCGCTACGGCCAATTCTGTCTTTCAAGCGGGCTTTAAACCGGTCTTTGTCGATGTTGAAAGAGAGACTTTGAATATTTCTCCGGATAAGATCGAGGCCGCGATTACCCCGCGGACAAGGGCGCTAATGCCGGTGCATCTGATGGGTAAGCCCGCGGAAATGGATAAAATCCGCGCAATCGCCAAGAAACATGATTTGCGCATTATCGAAGACGCGGCTGAGGCCCATGGGGCGGAATACAAGGGCGAGAAAATCGGAACCATGGGCGATATGGCGGCCTTCAGCCTTTATGCGGCGCATATCATCACAACCATTGAAGGGGGCATTGTGATAACAGACAACCCCGATATCCACCGGGCCTTAGTATCGTTAAGAAACCATGGCATAGAAAATAAATTTGATTTTAAGCGGATTGGTTTTTCGGCCAAGATGAATGAAATTGAAGCCGCCGTTGGCATAGGCAACACAGAGATCTTTGAGGAAATTCTAGCAAAGCGCAGGAAGAACCTTCTTTATCTGATCGATCAGTTTAAACCGTTTGATGAATACCTGATCACGTTAAAAGAGGCCGATCATGAAAAAATAGGGCCGCATGCCTTTTCGATCATTGTCAGGCAAGATGCGCCATTTAGTAAAGAAGAATTTGTCCGTTACATAGAAAGCAAGGGTGTGGATTCCCGCAACCTTTTTTATTCTATCCCGACTCAATGCCCGAGTTACGCGTTTTTGGGGCATAAAACCGGAGATTTCCCCGAGGCTGAATATTGTTCGGACAATGGAACGCACATCGGAATTCATCAGCATATTGAATCTGATCAACTGGATTATGTTGCCGAAGTGGTAAGGGATTTTATAAAGGAAAAGATCTCATAAGGTGACCGTGCTAAGAAGCAGGCGCACTTTATGAAAATATATTTGTGATGAAAATTGCTATAAATTGTCGTTGTTTTCTGAAAAAGAAAAAGACCGGGATCGGGCGCTATGCCTATCATCTCCTTAAAGAGATCAAAACGCTGGATCAGCAGAATCAGTATCAGCTCTACGCGCCGAAAAGGATGTTTGATCTTAAGCGCAGGACTCCTCAGCTGACGGCTCCTAATTTTTCTATCAAGAGAGATTATTTCAGGCGCGGGGTTAGTAAAACATGTAAGGCTATTGATGTGTATCATGCGCCTTGTTCAGAGTTGTTGGAAGAATCCCATGGCTATAAGGTCGTTGTTACGATTCATGATCTTATTTTTAAGACATGTCCGGGCGTTCATACCCAAAAAACCATCGATATGCTGGAGCGGCAAACCGCTTTGATCGTTGAAAAGGCTGACCGCATTATCTGTATATCCCGATGTACGTCTCAGGACCTGATAAAGTATTATCCGGTTGACGAGAAAAAGATCCGATTGATCTACAATGGGGTGGATAAGGATATTTTTTATAAGATTACAGAGGCAGAGCAGCAACAAGCCCGCAAGGTGCTTAAGGCCAAAGGCGTTGAATCGCCGTTCCTTTTGTTCGTCGGAACGATCGAGCCCCGCAAGAATTTGCGTGGCCTGTTGGAAGCCTTCCGCATGTTAAGATCCCGAACTGATTTCAAGGGCAAGGTCGTTGTCGTGGGGATGAAGGGCTGGCTCAGCGACGGACTGGAGGATTATATCCGTCAGTTGAAGATTAAGAACGATGTTTTGTTCCTGGGGTATGTGAGTAATGAGGAATTGCGTTATCTGTATAATTTGACAGAGGCGTTTGTTTTTCCCTCGTATTATGAAGGCTTTGGATTCCCGATCGTGGAGGCTTTTTGCTGCGGTGCGCCTGTGATCACATCGAATATTTCTTCTCCTTTTGAAATCGCGGGAGATTGCGCCATAACCATCGATCCGTATGATCCCGAACAGATAGCCCTGGCCTTGCAGGAGATTCTCGCTCACCCGGAGAAAAGAGAGGAGCTTAGCCAAAAGGGTCGCAAGCGTTCGGAACTTTTTTCTTTTAAAAAAACAGCCGAAGAGACGCTTAAGGTTTATAAGGAATTAATTTAATCCGGGGGCCGCTTTCATTATCGAAAAGTTATTATTATGAAAATCAGTGGATTTACAATAGCGCGCAATGTTATTAAATATCAATATCCTATTATAGCGTCGATCAACTCGATCCTTCCTGTTTGTGATGAATTTATTGTTAATGTCGGGGATTCCGAAGATGATACTCTGGGTTTGATCAAGGCGATTCCCAGCGATAAGATACGGATTATTGAGAACGCCTGGGACCTTTCCATGGGCAAAGAAGTGCTTTCCTATCAGACCAACCTCGCGTTGAAAGAATGCGCGGGGGACTGGGCCTTTTATCTGCAGAGTGATGAAGTGATCCACGAGAATGACCTGTCACGTTTGGTGAGATATATGCGCAAGTATCACAAAGATGACAACGTGGATGCTTTACGTTTCCGGTGGTTGCATTTTTACGGTAGTTATTACCGCTATCGGGTCGATAGAGGATGGTATCAAAAACAATGCCGCATTATCCGTAATAATGGCGAAGTGGAATCCTATCAGGACGCCTTTGCGTTCCACCGCTGTGACGGGGCGCCGCTCAAGGAAGTGAACACCGGGTGTTTTCTTTATCATTATGGTTGGGTGCAGCCGCAGGATATTATGGCGCAGCGCCGGGCGAATGCCGAGAAGATCGGATTTATTTCTCTGCAGGCGGACGAACGCACGGACGCATATTCTTACGGTGACCTTAGCCGCTTTCCTGTTTATTTTGGCAGTCATCCCCGGGTTATGCGCGAGATCGTCGAAACCCATCCCTTAAGCCAGGAAGATTGGGTGGATATTGAAAATAAATTCCGATGGCATCCTTTGAAGTTTTTGAAATTACGGTTCAAGACAGGTAAACGCGTTAAACAAAGTTTATAGCCTTTTCAGGAATCATGAAAAAAATAATTTACATAACCTTTATGGCCGCTGTCCTTTCAACAGGCGGTAACGCCTTTGGCCAAACAGATAAACTGACAGAGGCGGTAAGACTGCTTCCTCAGGAGTATCAGGCCGAGGTGAGCAGGTCTTTAAGGCGGGTGCCCGGCCAAACCGGTCAATGGATACAGTTCATTGAACGGATCGATCCGGTGTATA
>JAGYNW010000140.1 GCA_018399915.1 Candidatus Omnitrophota bacterium | reverse complement strand
CGTCTTTTTGTGTTTAGTGTTTTGGCCCTCTTAAAAAAACATTTACTTATTTAAAGTTTTAAAGAACCAATGTTTTATTCCTGTTTCGTTTCCGGTTGTTGGGAAGCAATATTAAAATTCTGAAAAAGTAAATGGATCATGCGGTTTTTTAATTTGGAAATATTCACGGGCTTTTCCAGGGCGGCATTCATTCCTGAGGCTAGGCAAAGGTCTTTATCCTCTGCGTTTGTGAATTCCGAGATTCCGATGATGGGCATCCGGGGGCTGACTTCCTTGCGGATAAAAGCGGTCAATTCCGTGCCGTTTAGGCCGGACATATTTTTTTCCATTATGCAAACATCGAATGGTCTGCCGGAGCCAAGAAGGGTTTTGGCCTCTTCCGCATTATTGGAAAGTGATACGGTGCATCCTAACGCGGATAATTGATGATTTAAAGAACTTAACGTAAGCAGGTCATTGTCAATGATCAGGACCTTTAATCCGTTGAAAACGAATTTTTTTAAGGTATTTTGAGCCATAAGCGCGATGACTTTGATCAGATTGATATATTCATCCTTGGCCTCTTGCGATGGGTGGTTCGAGAATTTTTGTGACCCTTGGATCAGAATGTCCATTTGGGAGTAAACACTGCGAACCCTGGCGCCCAGGTCTTCCTGGTCAAGGAACAGCAGGTTATCCAATAGGTCTTTTTGTTTTTTCAGGGAAGCCAACTCTTGTTCAGATTTTTTATGATTTATTGCCTGCTGTAAAGTTTTTAACAGATTATCCTTTCCGCAAGGTTTTTCCAAGTACTCAAAGGCGCCCCGTTTAAAACTTTCTTTAGCGCTATCCACCGAGGGATAGCCTGTCAGGACAATGATCGCCATATCTTGGGAGATATCTTTTAACGCGGTAATCAAATCGAGGCCGGAAGATTCTTTAAGGACCAGATCAACGACCGCGGCCTTGCAGGGTCTTTTTGCGATGTGATTCAGGGCTTCATGCCGGTCACGCGCTTTGATGACGGAATAATGGTTTTTTGTCAGGATCTCTTCAAAGCCGTCCAGGATGGACAGATCATCATCAACAAGCAATATGTGTTCTTGCATAATGTTTTTCTCCTGTTTTTTTACATTTTGCGTTATTCGGTTATAAATTATTTTCTTCAATCGCTTTTTTGGCTGCGTTGAGGATCTCATCTTTAAATAAAGGTTTATACAGGTAGTACACCTTGCCTCCGGCATCCATGAATTCCACCTCTTTATAAATCAGTTCCGCGTCAAGGTTTCCGGTAAAAAGAATGGAAACCGATTCCGGGCTGATTTCCTTGATGGTTTTGCACAATTCAATCCCATCCATGTCCGGCATGATCAGGTCAATAAAAATAAGGTGGAAATGTTCAGATTTAATGAGCGCTACGGCATCGACGCCTTTAGCCGCGGTTTTGACATGGTAGCCTTCATCTAAAAAGACTTCTTTTAAGCCTTCAAGGATGGAAGTGTCATCATCGACGATCAGAATTTTTTTAGCCATTGTTTTATTCTCCTTTGAGTTTTATCGTAAAGGTGCTGCCTCGTCCCTGTTTAGTGTCCAGAACTATCGTTCCGTTGTGGTTTTTGATGAGCCCTTTACAGACGAAGAGGCCAAGCCCGACTCCCGATTCTTTTTTGGTGCTGAAAAAAGGGGCAAAGATGTGTTTGGCGTCTTCTTTACTGATTCCTTTGCCTGTGTCTTTTATTTTAATGGTAATGTCCTTACCTTCGCAAATTGTGCTAATGCTGATCTTGCCTGCTCCTTCAATGCTTTCCATGGCATTCAGGATGAGGTTGAGGAAGACTTGATGCAATTGTTGTTTCCATCCCGGGACTTTGGGGCAGTCTTTGGCCAATTTTAATGATAATTGGATGCGTTGCAGGCGCATTTGATAATCAACGAAATTGATGACTTGGCCGATCAGGTCGTTGATATCGATCTGTGTTTTTTCTTTTGATGAAAGCCGGTAGATGTTCAACAGTTGCCCGACGATCTCGCCGATACGCTTGATATTGGATTTTACATGTTCATAGTTCTTTAATTTGGCGGAATCCTGAGCCAGGGCGTCTTTCATCAAATCCAGGTGCGTGCTCATCCCCTGCAGCGGATTATTAATCTCATGCGCTACACTTGCGGCAAGCCGACCTGTGGCGGCTAAGCGCTCAGACTGGATGAGCTGTTGTTCTAAGGATTTTGCCATGGTGATATCTTCAACAGCGAGTAATATCTGTTTTTCTGTCTTTGTCGCCTTTTCATCCGGAATCACTGAAAGATAAAATTTGCAGATCTTGGGTTGTTCTGTTTTCCGTTTTTGGATGACCGTATCTTCAAACACGGTGTATGGCAGGTCACTTTCTGCAAAGGCTTTAAGCCGGATGGTCAAAGAACTTTTTGTCTGCTTGTCATCTATGAGTTTATTTTCAATGGCTTTATCCAGGGACTTTCCGATAATTTTTTTGTTCCTTCGGATACCCCAGATATCATAGAATTGATTATTTGTTCCCAGGATTATCAGGTCCTCGGACAGGACGACAAGGCCTGAAGGTATTGTAGAAATGATTTTTTGATTGAACTCATTGGCCTCGAATATTTCCTGGGTCCGCTGGGCCACCAAAGTTTCCAGATGTTTGCGGTATTGATCGAGCTCTTCCTGCGCCTGTTTTTCTTTGGTTTGGTCATTGTATACAGCAACGATTTCGCCGGAAGGTAGTTTATAGATAAAGTTGTCCCGCCAGCCACTGATGCGGTTATCTTTGTAAAAAGAAACAGGGAAACTTTCGGGTTTGCCTGTTTTATTAACCCGTTTAAGCACTTCCAGAAGTCCAAAGTCTTTGATCGCCGGGAATGCTTCTGTGACCTTTTTGCCGATAATGTCCTCTCTTTTTACTTTTTCAATCTCTTCAGCGCCTTTGTTGAGATTCTTGAAAATGAAATCTGTGCCGTCTGCGAGCGGTTCATAGACAGCTACCCCGTTTTTCATGTTATTGAAAAGTTCTTTGAACCGGGTTTCGCTTTCTTTGATCTGATTTTCCGCTTTTTTGCGCGCGCTGATATCCCGGGATATTCCGATAAGGCCTTTGATTTGATTTTTCTCATCGGCGTAGGGCATTTTAGAGCTTAAAAAGATAAGTTCTTTACCCTCAAGACATAGAGTCTCTTCACAGATCAGGGGTTTATTGTTTTGGATGACCCAATGATCATGCTTTTTTATGGTTTCCGTTAAATGGGAAGGTAAAAAGTCAGCGTCTTTTTTCCCGATGATCATTTCTTTGGGTTGGCCGAATACTTTAGCGCCAAAAGAATTGATGATCAGATATTTCCCTTCAATATCTTTGAGGTATATCGCATCAAGGCGGGAGCCTTCGATAATGGCGTTTAACAGAGTATAATTGCGCAGGAGCTCTTCTTTCGCCTTTTTTTCTTCGGTTATATCGGTCAGGGAACCCACGACCGCGGTTACCTGTCCGTTTTCAACAACCGGCGCTTCATGAACCTCTACCCAGATTTTCCGTCCTTTGCGTGTGAGCAGTTCCAGTTCATAAGGTTTTGGGGGTTTTCCTGTTTTAATAGCCTGGGCTGTCATTTCTTTGCCGGCCTCATTTTGAGGGTTATCGCTTAAGAATCGTGTCCATTCGGTCAGGGCTTCTTGCGGGGTGCAATCAAAAATTTCTTTGCATTGGGGACTTACATAGGTAAGCCGGTTATCAGGAGTATGGGAGTAAAAAAGGTTGGTGCTGTTTTCAATGATCTGACGCAGGCGTTTTTCACTTTGCGCGAGTTTTTGCGAGGTCTCTTTTTGCAAGGTAATATCTTGCGTAAAACCGATTACCCGGACGCATTCGCCTTGCGCGTCGTATTCGCATTCCCCTTTTTCTCTAACCCATTTGATTTTATTGTTTGCCAAGATCCGGTGTTCTATGTCATAGGGTTGTTGGTTTTGGATAGCTGTCATCCATTGCCGATCCACCAACTCCCTGTCATCCGGGGGCAGGCATTCTAAAAATTTTTCATAGGTCAGGTCTGTTCCCAGGGGCAGATCAAAGATACGGTAGGTTTCATTGGTCCAGATGATTTTGTTATCAATAAGGTCAAATTCCCAGGAGCCGACCTTGCCCATTTCTTGCGCTTTCATTAAATAATATTTGTGTTTTTCAACATCTTCCTCTGTTTCTTTCTGTTTAGAGATATACCGGATGATGCCCATGATCGTCAAAGGCCGGCTCGGGTCATGAACGAGTCCGCCAGAGCTTTCTATCCACCGGGTGGATCGATCCGGCAAGATGATTTTATGCGCAAGGCTAAATTCGGTAATCTTTCCCATTAAGACCGCTTTAAAGATCAATGCGAGCTGGTCCCGGTAATCGGGGTGCACGATCTCCAATAATGATTCTTTATTATCCGGCAAAGGAAGATTTTCTGTTTGAAGGATCTGATTCGCGTTATCTGACCAGGTGATCCTGTTTTCTTCAAGCCGGAATTCCCAAGTGGCTATGTTGGCGACTTTTTCCGCAAGATGATAACGCCTGTCGCTGCTGGAAATCTTTTTTTGCGCCAGTTCCAGATCAGCGGCCATTTGATGAAAATCAGTGAATAAATCTGTGATCTCATCTTTTTGAGTTAGCTTGATGTCCTTGTCAAAGTTACCTTTGGCAAAGTTAACAATGCATGTTTTGAGTTTTTCCAGGGGTGTGGCGATTTGTTTATTGAAGGTATAAATGATAATAAGGGTTAAGGCGATAAGCACAAAGACAAACACAGTAATAATAAGTTTCAGTTGATCGTGGGTCATGAAAAATTCTTTTTGGGTTTCCTGGTCGAGCATAAAGATTAACGTCATGAGGTCTTTTGTGCGGATGAGAATATCCTGGGAAATATCAGTAATGCTTTTTTGCGAGGCCAGTTCCTGTTGAGGTGAGTCTTTTTTTTCTTCAAGAATTTTTTTCATTTGAGTGAGCAGATTGCCAATGTGTTTGATCTCGGGTGTGATATTCTGACTGACGTCTTTTTTATTTGGATACAAGTTAAATAGATTTTGTAATGATTTATTAAGGAAGAACAGATTTGATTCAATCTTGCGGAAAGTTTCTTTATCCGGCTGGATGATATAGCTATAGATAAGAATATTCAGTTCTTTGATATCTTTGAATGTTTTTTCGGATTCAAGATGGATGTGTTGAAAAAGGTTTTCCTGGCGGCTGGAGAAATAAAAAAGTCCCAAGATCGAAAAGCATAATATAAGGATACTGAGTGAGATGATTTTTAATTTCGTTCTTATTTTCATCGTTATGAATATTTTAGTTCAGGACTTTCTTATGGATGTTTTAAATTTAATCTTTTACGTGCTGTTAGGGCTTATCTCGGCAGAAAGGCCGAGCAGCTTTTCGGTAGTTTTTAAGATCATGGCATTGTCGACGGGTTTGGCGATTACGCAATCCGCTCCGGATTCTTTGGCTTTTTTGATGTTCTCCGCTGAGGGATATCCGGTCAGCATGATGACTTTTGTTCCGCCTAAATAGGGATGCTTGCGGATACATTCACAGATCCAAAAGCCGTCCAGTCCCGGCATGACGATATCAAGAATGACAATGGCCGGGCGCAGTTTTTCCAGTTGCATGCCACCATAGAAACCATTTTCCGCTGTGGCCACCTCAAATCCATTTGCCTCAAAGAGTTCATGAAGGCCGTCCCGGATGGATTTATCGTCCTCAACGATCAGGATCTTGTTTTTTAAGAAAAAGGGCATATTATTCTTTTTAAGAAAAAAATCAAAGTCTTCTTTCAGAATCCGACGGTGGCCACCCTTGGTC
>JAGYNW010000014.1 GCA_018399915.1 Candidatus Omnitrophota bacterium | reverse complement strand
CTGAAGGTGCTGAAACATCCGTTCGTGAAAAATCTCCAGTTGAACGGTAAGGATGCCACCGTGACCCGTATTCTTGCGCATAAGATCGAGGAGGTCTTGACCGGCCTTCAGATGGATGATCTTTCCGGCAGCCTCTTTATTGCGCTTGCGGATGTTGAGCGCTGTGAGCGTGTTATTGTTTTGACGCAGGAAATGCTTGCCCGGCTTCAGATTGAGGCCTCACCCGAAGAGCTGCGCCGGCTGTTGCGGCAGCTGCATGAACAGGTTTTCAGCGTCTGGCAGGATGTGCGCGACTTTCGCGCCTTTGCCGGGGTTTTGGAAGGGTTTTTGGATCTGGTCACACAGAAGAGCTTTTTGCGGGGCTTTCCGCTAAACGTGCACATCGCCGAGAAGATGTATGCGATTAAGGAAGAGTTTGGCGGGGCCTCCTTCGGGGCCGAGGTCTTTACATTGGATGAGATGTTCAAGGTGTTTGAGAGCAAGGTGGAGACCGAGATCGTAAAATTTCAGGGTTCGCCGCTGAAAGGGCTGCAGGTGTTGGGATTGATGGAGACCCGGTCTTTGAATTTCAAAAATGTGATCGTCCTGGATGTCAATGAGGGGGCCTTGCCGCGGTTGAATATTTACGAGCCGCTTATTCCGCGCGAGGTCATGATCAGTCTGAATCTGGACCGCCTGGAGATGGAAGAGGAGATCCAGCGCTATCAGTTCATGCGGCTGATCTCATCGGCAAAGAATGTGCATCTGATTTATCAGCAGAGCAAGGAAAAAGAGCGGAGCCGTTTTATCGAGGAGCTTATCTGGGAACGCCAAAAACAGCAACAATGCTACGGGGCCGTGGACGTGGTCAAGGCCGGTTACCGGGTCAAGGTCGCGGTGCAGCAGAAACGCGTGGCCAAGACGCCGGCCATGATCTCGGCTTTACGGCAGCATAAGTATTCCGCCTCCAGTATCAATATGTATGTGCGCGATCCCATGGAGTTTTATTACAATTATGTATTGGGCCTGCGGGAGGCTGAGGATCTTTTGGATGAACCCGAGGCCAGGCGGGTCGGGATTTTCATGCATGAATTGCTGGAGGAAGGCTTCCGCGGGTTTTTGAATGCCAAGCCCAGAATCGATGCCGCATTTTGCAAGCACATGCGGGGTTTATGTGATGAGCGTTTTGCCCGGACTTTCGGCCGCGGCATGAGGTCGGATGCCTTTCTTTTGAAATCCGTGATCGATGAACGGCTTAACCGGTTTCTGGATAATGAGGCGGAAAATCCGGAACGGGACATTGACACGCTTCTTTATTTGGAAAAAAGTTTTGACGATGTGATCCCATTGTCCTGCGGGGATATCCGTTTCAGTTACGTGGTGGACCGCATTGACCGTTTGGCTGACGGCACGATTCTGATCATTGATTACAAAACCGGCAGTGTCGGGCAGATGCCCAAGGCCATTGACCGTATCGCGAGCATGGAGTTGTCGCGTGAGGCCATCCGGGACGAGATCAAGTCATTTCAAATCCCGCTGTACTTTTATTATCTGCATAAACAGTACAAGGACCAAAAGATCAATGCCGCGCTTTATAATCTCAGGACCATGACATTGGAGAAGTTTTTAGACAGCCGCATGAAACATACCCGGGAACAGATCAATGCCGCGTTTTTGCGGCCGCTGGATTTTGTGGTCAGTGAGATCCTTGATCCGAACCGGGATTTTATTGAAGATAATCATGAATAGACCGTCAAGCCGCATCTTATCCGGAATTTTTCAGGCATGTATTATTATCGGCCTGGGGCTGCTTTTGTACGCGCCGGTGTTGAACACTCCTTTTTTGTTTGATGATCTCAGTTTTATCGTCAATAATCCGACCATCCGTAATCCCGCAGACTGGCAAGCCGTGTTTAACGGCGTTTTATCCCAGCCGTCGCGCTTTGTCGGTTTTTACAGTTTTGCGCTGAATTACCATTTTCACCGGCTTGCGCCTTTCGGCTACCATGTTACGAATTTAGGCATCCATATCCTGGCAGCGTTTATGGTGGGATGGTTGGTGCGTTTGGTTTGTTCCCTTGCGCGCCCTGCCGGGGAGGAGCCACCGGGGTGTGCCGGTTACGTGCCTTTTTTGGCGGCCTTGTTGTTTTTGGTGCATCCGGTGCAGACCCAGGCAGTGAGTTATCTCAGCCAGCGTTTTGCCTCTCTGGCGGCCTTGTTTTACGTGAGCTCTTTGTGTTTTTTTCTTAAAGGCCGGATGGGCCTGGGAACCGCCAGCGGGTTGCGTAACGGTATGTATTTCGGGGCGGCCGGTCTTTGCGCGGTTTTGGGCATGCTGACCAAGGAGGTGGTCATTACCTTACCGGTTATGGTTCTTTTTTTGGAAGGCTTTTTTTTCTGTAATCCCCGGCAAAGCCGGCTTAAAGGTGTTAGAGGGTACCGTTGGATTTTAGGTCTGACGTTGGCCGGTCTGGCCTTGATCATCCCGGCGGTGTTTTCTTTTAAGATCCGTCAGGTATTGTTGCAACCCAAGGTGTCCTGGTCTCATCCCGGGGATCTGCTGACCTTGCCGGTGTACTTGATGACCCAGCTCAGGGTTTTTGTTAAGTTTTTGCAGCTTTGGTTTGTGCCGGTAGGCCTTAACCTGGATCATGATTTTGTCGCTTCATCCGGATGGCTTGAGCCGCGGACATGGCTCAGCGGCGTGGTCTTGCTTTTGCTGGGTGCGCTGGCCTGGCGCCTGCGGCGCAAAGAGAAGCTGTTGTCTTTTGCCATTGTGTGGTTTTTTGTGACCCTGTCAGCCAATTTGGTGCCCCGGCGGTTTGTGTTTTTTGAACACAAGCTGTATTTGGTGTCGGTCGGATTTTGTCTGGGGGTGCCGTATTTGGTTTCCCGGATTTTTCCCCGGAGAAAAAACGCTTACGCGGTCTTGATCGTGATCATTCTGGTGTGGGCCGGTATGACCTTTCAAAGGAATCTCATCTGGCGTGATCCTGTTTTGCTGTGGCAGAATGTGGTCAGCCAATCCCCGTACAAGCCAGGACCGTGGTTAAGTCTGGGCAATGCTTACCGTCAAGCCGGGCAATGGCAGGCGGCTTTGCGGTGTTATGAGATGGCTCTGCACCGGGATCCCGCTTACTTGGAGGCATGGCTGCAAAGGGCATTGGTGTATTTCAAACAGGGACGTTTTAACGACGCCCTGGCCGACTACGATCGGGCCATCGCGATTGATCCGGCATTTGCCCGGGCCTACAACAATAAAGCCAATGTGCTCAGGCAACAGGGCGAACTCAAGGCCGCGCTTACGCTTTACGCGCGCGTTCTTGCGCTGGAACCGGATTACCTTGAGGCGCGTTACAATCAGGCGTTGGTGTACGAACAATCAGGTGAATTTGACCTTGCCTGGCAAGGGTATTCTCAGGTATTATCAAGGAACCCGGATTTTCTGTCAGCCTACAATAACCGTGCGGGTCTGGCTTTCCGGCTGGGCAGGTTGGATGCGGCCTTAAAGGATTACACCGCGATGCTTAAGCGGGATCCCTCGTCGGTGAAAGCTTATTACAACCGCGCGCAGGTGCATGAGGCACAGGGACGCCCCAAAGCCGCGATCGCAGATTACGTTGCGGCGCTTCGGCTGGATCCTGCCCATGCGCGGGCCCAAAGGCGTCTGCAGCGCTTGTTGGCGGATCCGCGTTAAGGCTAAATTATTTGGTTAAGGAAAGTTCATGAAAAAAAAGTCTTCCAGGTCTTCTAAGTCCACGAAGTCACAAAACGATCCCAAAGCCCGAAGAGGGCAAAAGGAAAATCCCGCGGCCCTGAAAGGCCGGCCGCCCGGTGCCAACCCAAAGGGCCCCGGGTTCAACCGGACCGCCGGGGCAGGGATAATCTTTGGGCTGGGCCTGCTGATCTACGC
This sequence comes from Candidatus Omnitrophota bacterium, assembly GCA_018399915.1. Classification (GTDB taxonomy): domain Bacteria; phylum Omnitrophota; class Gorgyraeia; order Zapsychrales; family Zapsychraceae; genus M55B153. The sequence continues at coordinate 15,215 of JAGYNW010000014.1, read as the reverse complement.
CAACACCTTTCACAGCACCTTTCAATTCGATGATTTGGCTTTCATCATCCGGAATTATGCCTTGCGTAACCCGGCTGATTTTAAGGGAATCCTTACCGCGGTCTTGGATCAGCCTTCGCGTTTTGTCGGGCTTTACAGTTTCGCCATCAATTATTATTTTCATCAACTGGATGTGGTGGGTTACCATGTCACCAATCTGGCGATCCATTGGATCAACACGTTTTTGGTCTGGTGGCTGGCGGGCATGGTCCTGCGGCTTGCTTTGCGTTTTTCGGCAACAGCCAGGCGGGAAGACCTTACCGGGATGATTCCCCTGGCGTCATTTTTCGCGGCTGTGATCTTTCTGGTGCACCCGGTGCAGACCCAGGCGGTTACTTACATTTCGCAGCGTTTCGCCTCGCTGGCAACCCTGTTTTACTTCTCCGCGGTGGGATTTTACATCAAGGCCCGGATCTGCGGAAGAGATCTTGGGAACCCGGAGTCAAAAGCGCAGGCCCAAGGCGGGGTGCCTCCGGCAGAGCGCGGTTCCTTTTCCGGGAGCAAGGACCGCCGCAAGGCTGCCGACAGACGTGCGGTGGAACGCAGGCAAACCTCGGATCGGCGCCAAAGCCAGCAGGCGTTTGACGGCCCGGACCGGCGCGCTGACCTTAAACGCCGCAAACTGGATGAGCGCCGTACCCACACCGCGCGCCGCCGGCAGAAACAGTCCCGCAAACTGGAACAGGACCTGCGGCAACAACACCGCCAAGAGACGCGAAATGAGCGGGACCTTAAAAAGCAGGCCAGGCTTCAACGCAAGCAAGAAAAGAAATCCGCAAAAAAACAACGCAAACTTGAGGCGCGCATCAGTGCAGACGGAAGTAGTTGGTTCCGGAAAACGGTTGCGGGTTTGGTGCGGGGAGGATCCGGGCAGTCCGGCGTGCGTAAAAAAGCCAAAAGAGACGGGAGAGGTTGGCGAGTTTTATTTTTTGGCCTGTCTCTGGCGTGCGCGGTTTTGGGCATGTTCACCAAAGAGATTGTTGTGACGTTGCCGTTAATGATCCTGGCGGTGGAGTTTTTATTGCTGGGCCCGGGGCGCGACAGACGTTTTGTTTTGGGACTCTTGGCGGGACTGTTGCTTTTGGGTGCGATTGTGCCGGCCTTGTTCGATTTCAAAATCATGCAGGTCTTGTTTAACGCGCGGGCCTCTGAATCCCACACCGGCGATGTGCTGACCTTTCCCAAGTATTTTTTGACCCAGCTCAGGGTTTTGGCTGTGTTCGTGCGGTTGTTGTTCGTTCCGCTCGGGCAGAACTTTGATTACGACTTTCCCATGTCCACGCAGCTCTGGCAGCCATGGACAACATGGGTCAGCCTGGGTTTGTGGATCGGGATGTTGAGCGCCGCTTACCGGCTCAGGAACCGGCACCGGGTGTTGTGTTTCGCGGTCCTCTGGACGTTCATTGCCTTTAGCGCGAACCTCATTCCACGGCGGCACGTGATCTTTGAGCACAAGCTTTACCTGATCTCGTTCGGATTTTGCTTGGGCCTCAGTTACGCGGTGTTCGCCTTTGTGAAAAACCGCACAAAGGCCATTGCCTTTCTCAGCGTGCTGGTACTGGTGTTCGCCGGGTTGACTTACCGGCGCAATGCCGTGTGGCAAAACGGGATTACCTTGTGGGAGGATGTTACGCGCAAATCCCCCAACAAGATCCGCGCGCATCACAATCTCGGCACCTATTACCGTTTGGCCGGACGCCTCGACGAAGCGCTGGCGAGTTTTGACCGGGCGCTTGAGTTGGAACCGCGTTACCGCGAATCCCTGAACAACCGCGCCGGGATTTACCGGCAACAGGGATTGTACGGCCGCGCCCTCAAGGAATACGAAAAGGCTTTGTCTTTGGCCCCGGAAATGAGCAAGCTGCACAACAATAAAGGCAATGTTTACAAATCCCGGGGCGATTATGCCCGCGCTCTGGAGCAGTACACGCGCGCCATCACTCTGGATCCCGGGTACGCTACCGCCTACTACAACCGGGCCCTGATCTACGAGGCTGCGCGTGAGCCCGGACAGGCTTTGGCCGACTACAATACGGTCCTGAAATTGGACCCGGAACACGCGCACGCTTACAATAACCGGGCGCGCTTGTTGTGCCTGCGGGGGAAATTCACGCAGGCCCTTAAGGATTTTGATAAGGCCATTGCTTACAATCCTGACCTGGTTGAGGCTTACTTTAATAAGGCGCGGACGCACGAGGCCCTGGGGCAGTTTGATCCGGCCTTTGAGGCTTACCATGCGGCTTTGGCGCTGGACCCAAATCAGGCCGCAGCCTATTTCAATATGGGGAACATGAGTGCCCAGCAGGGGCAATACAGCCGGGCTGCGGAATTTTATTCCCGGGTCCTGACCCTGAATCCCCGCCATTACGGCGCGCGCAATAATCTGCGTAAAGTGCGGGAACTTTTGAAGCAGGGAACTTTTGAACAAAAAGGCCAACCAGCCCTTTAATTGATGGTATACTTTTTAAAGAGGACGAAAACTTAAAAGTGTTTCTTGAAAACACGTAACGAAACCTGTCATGAGAAAAATTTTTATCACGTTTCTTTTTTTATTGTTCCTGTCCGCGGCAACAGGGGCGGTTGAATACCAATCGCGATTATCAACGTATTATCCCTCTCCGTTCGGTTTTTATCAGCTTCTTTATTTAAAACCTAAAAGCGCGTTTATGTCCACACCCTGCCGGGTCGGGACGATGTATTTTAATCCGGAAGGCAGGTTGATGGTTTGCCAGGCAGACACCTCCGGTGCCGGGGTCTGGGCACCGGGCGCTATTTGGGAAGAAGAGAGTGATGATGTCTATCTGATGGATACTTCCGCCAATCCGCATTTATTTTTGGGTTTGGGCTCAGGCTCTCCGGAGTTTAAGTTAACCTTAGAGGGAGACGGCGGGATTTTGGCCAAAGGCACATTCGGCAGTGGGGCAACGCTGACTACCGCCGGCCCAGGCACACGCTTCATTTGGTATCCCAGGAAAGCGGCCTTCCGGGCGGGGCATGTAACGGGTTCACAATGGGATAACGCGAATACCGGCAATTATTCTTTTGCCACGGGTTATAATACAACCGCGAACAGTACCGCGACAACCGCTTTCGGATACATGAGCACAGCCAGTGATTTGTACGCGACCGCTATGGGAAACAATGCCATTGCGAGTGGTGAGGCCGCTACTGCGATGGGAAATCAAACAACCGCGAGTGGTAATGTCTCGACAGCCTTTGGATATCAGACAGTTGCCAATGGTTTTGCAGCCACAGGCTTTGGCAACGCAACAGAGGCCAGCGGTGATGTCTCAACCGCCATGGGGGTTAACACGGTGGCCAGCGGATTCGCGTCCACTGCCTTCGGGTATGATACAGAGGCCTCCGGAGACCAATCTTTTGCCTCCGGGGACAGGGCACAGGCCCAAGGAACAAATTCTGTTGCCCTGGGCAGTCAAACCCTTGCTTCTGGGCAAAATGCCGTAGCTGCCGGAATATTGACCGTTGCCAGCGGCAATAATGCGGTTGCCATGGGCTATCAGGCAAAGGCAGCCGGAACCGGTTCTTTTACGAGTGGTAACGCCTCAGAAGCCAATGGGCTTTACTCTGTGGCCATTGGGGAGCAGGCCAAGGCCGAGGGGGATTATGCGATTGCCCTGGGACGAAACGTTATCGCGCAGGCCTTTAATTCCATGGCCGCAGGCAGATATAATATTGCCGCAGGAGATGCGCATAATTGGGTGGCTACAGACCCTTTATTTGTGATCGGGAATGGAACCAATGCCGGCAGCAGGAACAATGCGGTAACTGTTCTGAAAAATGGGAATGTCGGTCTGGGAGACAGCCATCCCGCAGCTTCATTCGTTGTGCATGGCATCCCGGAGCACGCGGATAACACGGCGGCTACAGCCGCGGGATTGCCGACCGGATCGGTCTACCGGACAGGGGATTCGTTGAAGGTGGTGCATTAATGATTAAGGGGGGTTACGCGTTATTTCTTTTTAGGGATGAGTGATGAGTTATCAGTGATCAGTAATCAATCGATTGGGAAGCAGGCAGTGGACAAAAAAAATAATATCTTTTTAGGGGCAAGGCAAATGAAGAGAATTTCTTTCCTTTTTTTGATTATGATTTTTCAATCCTCGCTGCTTTGCGCGGAAAAAATCACGTTAGTGACCTATTATCCGGGCCCACAAGGGGCCTTTGAAGAATTGTATTTAAGACCTCAGGTAACAGTGTTGCCAAGCTCTTGTGAGATAGGAACCGTGTATTTTAATCCTGACGGAAGATTTGTTCTTTGCGAGGAAGATGAAAACGGGAACGCTTACTGGCAACCAGGCTCGCTTTGGGAGAAACAGGGCAACAGCGTTTATTTGACTGACACCGCGGATGTCAACCCGGACTTGTTTGTGGGGATAGGCACAACAACCCCGGAATTCAAATTGACGCTGGAGAATGACGGCGGGCTTTTAGCCAAGGGCACCTTTGGTTTAGGCGTGGAGTTGACAACCGCGGGTGCGGGCACACGACTGATCTGGTATCCCAAGAAGGCCGCGTTTCGCGCAGGTCATGTTAACGGGAGTACGTGGGATAATATCAATATCGCGGCCTATTCCACCGCTTTTAATTATCAGACAAAGGCCAGCGGCTTTGCTTCGACGGCTTTAGGATCGACGAGTTTAGCGCAAGGTGATTATTCAACAGCCGCCGGAACGCTTTCCAGAGCTGAAGGCAACCATTCAACTACGATAGGACTTTCGGCCATCGCCACCGGCGCATTCGCCACAGCCCTGGGAAGGGGGGCTATTGCTTCCGGGAATTATGCCACCAGCTTGGGAGCCAACCCGACAGCCCAAGGCGCGAATGCAACGGCTATCGGTCAGCAGGCTAAGGCCACCGGCATAATGTCAACCGCGATGGGTAAAGAAGCTTTTGCCTCAGACAGTTACGCGACAGCGATAGGGAACACCGCCAACGCGCAAGCAGAGGCATCCACAGCGATGGGAAGCTTAACCGTTGCCAGTGGCGTGGGTTCAACCGCGATGGGAACACAATCAACAGCCAGCGGAAATTGCGCCTTGGCGCTCGGCTTTAATACGACCGCCAGCGGCGATTTTTCGCTTTCGATGGGTTTATCGACCACCGCCGCAACAGGTTATCATTCCGTCGCGATAGGGCGCAATGCCAACGCCCGGGGAGACTATAGCGGCGCTATAGGTTTAGACACCATTGCGTCTGCGTATAATTCTTTTGTTGCCGGGGCTTACAATAGGGATTCTACAGCACATAATTTAACGGCCTGGAGAAATGATGAGCCGCTTTTTATTATTGGCAATGGCACGGCCACGACCAACCGCAAAAACGCGGTAATGATTCTTAAAAACGGGAATGTAGGCATCGGGTCCGATAATCCGCAAACCGTTTTAAATGTTCAGGGATTGGAAGAACACGCGGATAATACCGCGGCCATGGCCGCGGGTCTAACCCCCGGGGCAGTTTATCGCAGCGGGGACATTCTAAAAATTGTGCATTGAGGTCTTGATAAAAGCGGTAAACAGGGATGAATACAAAATGATGGGAAAGATGAAAAAAATTCTTATGATTGGTGTCAGTCTCATGATTTTTTCTTCGCATGTTTTCGGTGAGGAAAAAGAGACGTATGTGTTAAAAACCCATTACCCCTCGATATATGGGGCCTTTTCGAAATTATTATTAGTCCCGCAATCTTCAGTGGTCTCGGATCCCTGCACTATCGGCAATATTTATTTTGGTGATGATGGAAAATTTCAATGTTGTCAGGATGACGGTTCGGGCACCGGAGTTAACATGCCCACAGTTTTATGGCGGATCAATGGTGATTTTGTCTATTTAGTCAATAGCGCTAATAAGAAAGTGGGGTTAGGGACAAAAAACCCGGAATTCCGGCTTACTTTGGAAAATGATGGAGGCATTTTGGCCAAAGGCATTTTTGGTTCAGGCGTGGATTTGACAAGCGTGGGTACAGGCACAAGGTTGATCTGGTATCCCAAGAAAGCCGCGTTCCGTGCAGGATATGCAGGTCCCGACGACGCAGCTGCACCTGCCGACCAATGGGATGATGCGAATATCGGGGATTATTCCTTTGCTGCCGGCTATGGCACCAAGGCTTCAGACAACAGGTCAGTTGCCTTGGGGTATGGGACCGAGGCGAATAATCAAACCTCTTTGGCCATGGGGTATCAGAGCAGGGCCACAGGAACCATTAGCGTGGCGATGGGAAAGAACACCCTGGCATCAGGGGAGAACTCTTTTGCCCTGGGCCAAGGAACAGCGGCCAGTGATTTTGACTCATTTGCCATGGGTTTTGAATCGCGGGCAACCGCAACCCAGGCGATTGCTATGGGGGACCGGACAACCGCTAGCGGATGGAGGTCCATGGCAACGGGTTCACAGACAACAGCCGCGGGCACGCAAGATGCGGTTGTCATGGGATACAAGACAAGCAGCCCGAGTGGGCCTCAGGGGATTGCCATGGGAGATCAAACTATCGTGGCGCATTTATACGCGATAGCTATGGGCTATAAAACAGGGGCACACGGTCAGGCCTCAACCGCCATGGGCGTTGAAACAAACGCCGGAGATCATTATTCGATTGCCATGGGATATAAATCCAGGGTCATGAAAGGGGTTTCCTGGGCAGCCGGACAGGAAACAGTGGCAGAAGAAGAGCATTCTGTTGCCTTAGGTTCTTTTGTGAGAGCAAGGTTTCCCGGATCTTTTATGTTTGGACGGTATAATCTGACATCGGGAACTGCCGGTACGTGGGGATCTGATAATCCAATTTTTGTGATTGCCAACGGAACGTCGGATATTAACCGTAAAAATGCTGTAACGGTTTTGAGAAACGGCAATGTGGGCATTAGGACCGATGCGCCCACATCCCGCCTGCATATCATGGGCGTCGATGAATACGCGGATAATACAACAGCCATTGCCGCGGGACTTCCTGTGGGCGCGTTTTACCGGACCGGCGATGAATTAAAGATCGTGCATTAATCCTTTCTTTTGCCGCCGGGATTTCATCCCTCAATCCTCAAAACGCCACCTCCTTGGGTATTTTCTTTGCGGTATGGTATACTTAAAATCCTTGGCGTTTGTTAAATTTACGCTTACCTTAAAGAACAATTAAAGCCCAATCTCTGAACGGAAAAGATCCATGAAACGGTTTTTGTCTTCGGTTTTTCTTAGTGTTTTTATATTAATGGCGGCGGATCCCGGATATTGTCGGTCCCGCAGGGTTGAGCCCTCTATCCCTGCCGTCGGGCAACGGATCTTTTTATCCGAAGGGGCGCGTCCGCCGGTCTTGCAAGGCATGCGCGTGTATCCGGACAGGCCTTTGTATTTTGATTTTATCCTTGAGCAGGGAGAAATTACGCCGCAAAACAAGGACCCCTTATCCCCGCAAGGCCTTTCCGGGCGGTTGCGGCGCGAGTCCGAAAAGCTTTTGAAATATTTTCTTGCCTCTTTGACCATTCCACAGCAGGACCTCTGGGTTAATCTTTCTCCTCAGGAAAAGGACCGGATCATCCCGCCTGAGTTCGGAAAGACCCTGATGGGGCAGGAACTCCTGGCCCAGGATTATTTGTTGAAACAATTGACCGCGTCTTTGACCTATCCGGAGTATGCCCTGGGCAAGCAGTTCTGGGAAACGGTTTACGCCAGGACAGCCAGCGCCTATCCGCAGGCTTTGATGACAAAGCATAAGGACTTAGCCCGGGCATTGAATGTCGCTAAAGTTTGGATCGTTCCGGATGTGGCTGAGGTTTATGTTCAGGACAACCAGGTCTTTATTTTGCAGAGCCGGCTTAAAGTGATGCTGCAAGACGGCCCGGCCGGCTACAGATCATTGGATCCGCTCCAGGAACAGTCTCAGCCCAATCAAAATATTGAGGAGGTGATACGGGATATCCTTCTGCCGGCTTTGGAAAAAGAGGTCAATGAAGGCGCGCATTTTGCGCCTTTACGTCAGATCTATCATTCCATGATCCTGGCCACCTGGTTTAAGAAAAATTTGAGAGAAAGCCTGCTCAACCGGCATTACTGTGATCAGAAAAAGACCGCCGGTGTCCAGAGCCCGGAGATGGATGGCCCCGCGCGTATTTATGAACAATACATTGCCAGTTTCAAAGAAGGGGTTTTTGATTATATCAAGGAAGAATATGACGAGACGCAACGCGAGGTTGTTCCCCGCCGGTATTTTGCGGGCGGATTGGGATTTACGGATTTTGCTATGCGTGTGACAGATCAAAGCCAGGCCCTGCGCCAATGGAAAGAAGCGGTGGCCGACGGCAGTAAGGTTTTGTTCCGGGTAAACGGCATTTATCAAGAGCCCCGGGATTTCTTTCAAGGTGATGTCAAAGGAAAAGCGAATGCGCACGCGAGTCCTATTTGGGCTTTGGAGACCTTACGCGAAATGCCTCCAAGCCAAATAACCGGACGCGTCCTTTCGTTGACGCGCGTCAAATCCGAGGGCACTTGGGATTTTGAGATCGTCGAGGTTTTGCGGGTCTGGCTTGATGGCGGGGAGCTTGATGATGTTTTGCTGAAAGTAAAGGACGCGTCTGGCAAAGAATACATTTTAAAATATGACAGCCAGAGCCTGGAACCACAGAGAAGCACGGTATTGAAAGGCAGGTTTTTGGTTAATTATGAAGCGGTTGAGGACGCAGACGGCCGACAGATAGTCATCGGCGATTGGGTGGAGGCACCGGCTTTCTGGGGCGGACTTCCTTTGGACCCAACCCCGGAGTCGAGTTTGGCACTCAAAAAGTTTTTACCGCAAGTGAGCGCGCAGCCAGGGTACTTTACGGACTGGATTTTATTGTTGCATGAGTCTATCGCAGCCTACGAGGAGGTTGAAGCTGCCGGGTTTTATTCCGCGGATACCCTGGCGCAGAATTACTGGGTCTCCGGGCCCAAAGGGGCGTTGACGCTTAAGCTCGGGGATTTCGGTGGTATGCTCTTGCGGGATCCCGGGGCCGATGCCCGTCATTGGAAACCTATTCGTGAGATACTAAGTCTTTTTTATGAGCAGGCCCCGACGCATCCGGATGACAAACAAAAGGCTTCTGATTGGAGCACAGAGATCTCCGGGCTTTTAGACTCCCGGGGGTTGGTCGGGTTTGCGCGTTTTAAACAGCGACTGCAAAAAGTCTATGAAGACCTTAAGGCATCATCGGCAGCAGAGGATACGGCCATGGCCACATTGCCTGACGGGTTGACCGAGCCCGAGATCGAGGCCATCATCAATCTGCCGGATGAGGTTGTTTTCCCTGAAGAGTTGCGGCCCTTGATGCAGGAATATGCTGAACAGGAGGGCGGGGATTTTGCCGGGATCCATACCGTGGAGGGGGACAGCGAGGAGATCCTGGCCTATCTGGAAGGTCTGATCGCCGAAGGGCAACTCAAGGATAAGGATGTGATCGCGCTGCGGTTTCAGGTGCGGGTTTCCGGAATCAGCACGCGGGCCGGAATTTTTGCCGACCGGGTCGACCGTATTGGGGAAGTGCTTTCTTACCATAGTATTCAGGAACCTAAAAATATCTGGAAAGAATTGGCTTTTTTTTCAGGGAACTATTTACGGTATTTCAATTACCTGACGATGGAATACATGCATCTTGCCAAGGATCTTAATGGTCTCAATCTGCAAGGCCGGGGCATCGGGAAAAAACGCCTGATGCGTTTACAGGAGGCTTTGAGCAAGATTATTCCGGGTAAAAAAGTTGTCTTGAACGATGTGACCAGCCTGGTGAATGCCTCGATCCTTGAGAAATACTTGGGCGCAGTCTTTCATGTGAATCAGCATGATCTGGATAAAGGCATTCGTCGGGAAATATCCCCATTGCGGCAATTTATCAATGAAACCAATGCCCAGGCCCGACGGAATATCCGTTATGCGAAGATCCGCGCATATGTCGCTCAGGATCCCAATGAAGATGTGATCACCGATACGGTTCAAACACTTCTGAACTTTGATTTTTCAAAACGCGCGAATCCCACGGAAGCTTCATTGAAAAAAATTATTGATATTGTGAGTTATCTGACCGATGCCGCGCGCTTCTTTGAAGCGATTACTTTAAAGGAAGCCGATGCGGTAAAGATAGCCGCTCAGGCCCAGGTCCTTTATATGAAGGCGTATATGTCGCAGGCGCTGAGGTTTACATTGTTCGCCAGAATCCCGGGCGAACTGACTAATCCGAATCAGGACAGCGGCATAAGCGCAAAGAAAGGATCCTTGCAAATCCCTTTGATCCCACCCGGAGCGTATGATGTTCTGGATATTACGGAGATGAGGGCGTTGGTCAAGACTTTGCAGGGAATGCTGCATGATCCCGGGCATAGCCTGCCTGCCTCTATGCTTAAGGCCTTGCAAGGTTCCGAGGAAGAACTTTCGCTCGAGGAACATGCGGCTATGCTTCAACGTCTGGGCCGCCAGGCAGGACTGAAAGGACCGTCAATATACATGCCCTTCGGTGGCATGGATGTGTTGACGCCTTTCCGTTTGGTGCCCGGGGCAGAGGATGTCGTTGTTGTCGATAAGATCCCATTCGGCGCTGCGCAGGATATTATCCAGTATCTCGTGAATCTGGAAAGGCTGGATGAATTGACCGGGCAGTTCAGAACCTTTGATTATGAGGCGCATTATTTAATGTCCCGGATAGATCTGGGATCGGAAGGATTAGGCGCATTAGCGGTCTTTCGGATACCCGCTCTTTTAAAAGGGGAAATCCTGTCTATTCATTATTTTGATCTGGATTCTCAGGGCAAGGTCCGGTTCCTCGACAAACAGCAGGTCTTAAGCGGAGAAAACGCGCCGCACGCGGTCATTTCTTTTTATGATCCGGAAACAAAAAAAGAGAAAAGGTTCTGGCATCTTCAGCAAAACTTTGATTATCCGTCTGAAGAATTTGAGCAATTTCTGCGCACCTTACGGTTTGAAAGCTTGATCATTAAAGCGCCCTTGAGAAAAGAATGGGATGAGCCGATGCAGGCTTTAATCTTTTCTCCGGCGAAAATGAATCAGGCCCGGATTTTGCATGACGAGCAAGATCCGCAATCAGCTAAACCGCATGCCATCTGGAAAGAAGTTCACGGGCCGACAGCCCTTGCATTAAATCCCCGGGAATCTTTCGGGTACAGCCAAAAATCTGTGTATTACGGCAAGGCAGAGGATCTGAAGGCTCAAACCATTGATAAGGAAACGGTAACGGTTAATGTTTTTCATCACAAAAAGCGGCCGGACGAAGAGACCAAAGGCGGGATCGATTTGAATGCCGACCAGCTGCAGCTCAATGAGCGTGGGGATCCTTTCGCCTTTGATCTACCACCCACGACGCGGGAAACAGGTATGCCTCTTATCCAGGGGCTTACTCCGGTCATCTGGAACATCACACCTGTACGCTTTCTGGATCAATAGAAATGAAATAAAACATTTTCGTGCCTATCGCTTGTAATGTCAGGCATAAGCAGGGCCGGCCTCTTTTTAATAAGCGGAGAGTTGATCAATAAAATTGATCAGGGTATCTCTATGCCAAAACATGACAAACACATAAATATTGAGAATAAGGATCAGTCCTGAGGTCTTGCGCCGGTTGGGAATCCTGATTGAAAAATACGCCGCGTTGATGACGAGCAGGGTAAGGGCTTGAGAGAAGGTAATGGCCTGGATGAGTCCCATGAGGGGATTGAGGATAAAGGTAAAAAGCATGATGCCCACAAAGGCCCCGAAATAATCACTGGCCAGGACAGTGATGATGGGCCTGGCGACAGGCAGGCCTTCTTTTTCGGCGATCATGGAAAAGACAGGCAGCTCTGCGCCGGAGACGATCCCGATACAAAGGGTAAGCAGTATTCCCGTAGGGAACATCAGATAGAGCAGATCGATCTGATGATTCCGTAAAAGGATATGCAGGTATTCATTGAGGATTAATATCATAATGACACCCGGGCTTGCCAGCAGGATACCCGCCAGGCTGTTGTGAAAAAGCAATTTGATCAGCGGTGTCTTGTCTTTGTCGAGCCTCTCGACGAGCAGCGCCCCGATACCCATGGCCATGAGATAAAGCCCGGTGAAAAAAGAAAAGGTCAGTATGGAGTTGCTGAAAATATAACTGAGCGCCATGGAAAGGGCGATGTAGGTGACCATGCAATGACAGGATGTAAATAAATTGAGTGTGACCAAATATTTGAATGTTCTTGCGCGCATTTTTTATTCCATTAAATATTGTAATTTTTTAGGCCAGGGCAACCGGGAAACCAAGGGATCATAAAAAGAAATCCAGTGCTCGCCTCTTTTCAGATAAGCATAATCCAAATGCCCCCATTGATTGATCAGGGCTTGATTTGCCGGCGTAGTCAAATATTGATTGTAGTAATGTTTATAAAAGGTCTCACGGGCTCCTCCTGTTTGGAACAAAATGATCTGTTCGACTTCGCTCCAGCGGGAACTGCCGGGTTTATATCCATAAAGCGCGTAAAGCCCGGCTTTGCGCGCGGTCTGGGTAATGAGTTCTAATTTGACCGGGGAGGAAAAGGAATTGGAGTGAATGACCGCCACGCCCTCAGGCGCAAGAACGCGTTTGAGATCCCTGTAAAATTGCAGACTGCTTGTCCTCAGCTTGGCCAGGGTAAAGGGTTCTGAAGGAAAATCGACCACAATGATGCCGAATTTTTCCTGACTGCGGGGAATCCATTGAAAGGCATCCTCGTTATAGATGTGAACGCGGGGATCGGCAAAGGCATTGCGGTTTTTCTTTTTCATGAAAGGATTATTGCGGGCAAAATCAACCCATTCTTGATCAATATCCACAACGGTAATCTCTTGCAGTGCCGGGTAGCGTACGGCCTGGCGGGCAGGCAAACCATCGCCTCCGCCCAGGATCAGCGCGTGAGAGATAGGGGGCAGAAGTTTAAGATAAGGATCAAAAAGGAATGTATGGTCCGGGTCTGCTTCGCCTTCAAAGGGTTCAAAAAACTGGAGCGTGCCGTTGAGGACCGCGAACAGATAGTACTCTTGCGCTTGGCGCAGGATTTTTTCTTCTGGTCCTGTGACAGGAGCGCTGTCTTTCCTCATGGCGAATAAAAGAATTTGCTGGTAAGGCGTGTATTGCTTGGCCAGCAAGACCGCGTTTCTGTCGCCCAGATAAAGCCTTTGCAGGATACGATTTTCCAGTTTATCGATTTGAATAAGGACTACTAAGAAGATGGCAATAAAAATAAAGAGGAATTTTTGCGTGTGTCGGGACACCGGGAGATTCTGTTTGGCACCTAACCGTAAGAGCATAACCACGATCATGACATTGATAAAGGCGATGATTAAAGATGTTTTGAAAAATCCCCAATGGGCAAAAAAGATCAGGGTGCACACCGCTGAGGCAAAAAAGCTTGCCAAATAATCAAAGAAAATGATCCGGCGCACCTCTTTTTGCGAAAGGTCCAAAGCCGCGCACAGATTAAAAAGAAGCGGCAATTCCTGGCCGCTGAAATATCCGATCAGGGCCGCCAGGATGAAGCCGAGGGCAAAGGCCTCTAAATTGATGTTGTAGAGAGAATCCTTTAGGAGGAGATTGATTCCCAATATGCTGAAGGCGCCTATTACCGACAATAGGAGTTCCACATTGATCAAGCGTTGCAAAGAAAAAGGCTTGGCGTTTTTTGTCTGCCAATAGATGCGGGTGCTGCCCAAACCCATAAAAAGGATAAAGACGCCCAAGGTCGCCGGGTAATAAAACATGCCTTCCCCGCAGATACGGGAAAGCCGGGAGGCTATGAGGATCTCATAAGACAAAGAACAGAAGGCCATGAAAAAAGCCATTGTGTTTAAAAGGATTTGACGCGGCGCGTGTTTGAGGGAATTATTCATTTTTTTTTATCTTAGCACGTCCACAGAGGCAGTGGTGCGTGTGTGGCCATTGTTTTTTTAGAAAAAGTCCGGTGTTTATTTACGGAAATGTTTGCGTAAGACCGCAATCATTTCTTTGTTAGCGGTAAAATTTTTGGTCAGCCAGAAATCCGTGATCTTGTCCTGTTCTGTTTTCCAATGCCCGGCATAGGATTCAAAGCCGGACAGCGGACCTTCCCGGCAGATATATTTGCTATTAGGGAGATATTGGTAGATACCATCCGGAAAGACGTCATTGGCCATGGCCTTGTAAGTCCAGTAGGTATAGTCAAAGCGGTGTTGATCAAAGAGGTCCAGAATATCCTCCAGCCATTGGATCTCACCGAAATGGCCTCCGCGCCAGTTGATCCCGAATTCCCCGACGAACATTTTGCATTTGTGCTTGCGCGCGAAATCCGCGTAGGGCTTGACAATACGGGCCAGTGTGTTTTTGTTCCATGTTCCGCCCTCGATCTTACCCGGATATGTCATCAAAGGCGTGAAGTTAAAGCAGTAATTTAAGGGATGATAAAAATGAATACTTACGCCGATATCGTTTTGCACGAAGTGCTTGAGAAAGTCTATCCTTTGCGACCACAGATGTCCTTCCAGATAGATCAGTGTCTGTTTGTCAACGGCGCGTACGCGTTTGATAATATTTGTGTAGAGTTCTTCCAGGATGGACAGCGGCGCGCCTTCCATGACCGGTTCATTGAGCACGTCATAGGCGTACAGGGCAGGCTCGTCTTTGAACGTAGCGGCCAGCTTTTCCCAGAGAGCATAGGTCCTTTCGCGGCAGATGGCTTTTTCCCATAACAGGGTTTTTCCCGTGGTATTGTCCCCGTGCCAGTCATAGTTTTGTGAGCCGCAGGCCGCGTGCAGATCCAAAATGACTTTGAGTTTATGCCGTTGGGCCCAGGTAAAGATGTTTTTTAAATAAGAAAACCCCTCGCGGCTGTATTTAAAGGGTTGGGTCTCCAGGACACCGTAATGGAAGGGGACCCGGATCACTTTGGCGCCCATGTCCGCTATATTGATGATATCTTTTTCGTTTATGAAGCGGGTCCGGAAAAGCCGCTGGAGATTTTTCAGGGCCCGGGCTCCGGTTTTATCCCGGAATTCCTGTTTGAGCGTGGTTTCGGCGATATTACGCCCGCCGAGTATATAGCCTTCCATCAAAAGCCAGCCACCGAGGTTTACACCTTTCGTGGGATTCGTTGGTAAGTTTGATTGCATTTGCCCCCTTTTGCGATAAGATAGGATATGTGATTTCTTATTA
>JAGYNW010000139.1 GCA_018399915.1 Candidatus Omnitrophota bacterium | reverse complement strand
ATTAATCAGGAAAATTACGAGAAGTTTAAAGAATTCAAGAAAATGCTTTTATGTCAAAAAGATCTCAAATGTTGTGCCGAAGGATTTGAGAATATGTGTAAAGCCAGGAAAGGTGGTCCTTTAGGTACTATCTATTGTATGGAAGAAAGACCTGAGAGCTGTTTATTTTCAATGACATTGGGCTTCAAGCATATCTGTAAATGTCCTCTTAGAAATTACGCGTTAAAAGAATTGAATAAGTGAGGAGTTATTTGTGAATTATCAAGATGAAATTGCTTCATTAAAAGAAAAACATAATGCTACTATTCTCGCCCATAATTATCAGCTTCCAGAGGTGCAGGATATAGCTGATTTTACCGGGGATTCCTTAGGCCTAAGTATCAAGGCGTCTGAGACAAAGTCGGATGTCATTGTCTTTTGCGGGGTATATTTTATGGCGGAAACCGCTAAGATCATTTCGCCCCAAAAGAAGATCTTGATTCCGGATAAGAATGCAGGCTGCCCAATGGCGGATATGATAACTGCATCACAGCTGAGAGATCTTAAGAAAGAGAATCCCGAGGCGAAGGTTGTCTGTTATGTCAATTCTTTAGCCGAGGTCAAAGCGGAAAGTAACTATTGTTGTACTTCGGCTAATGCGGAATATATGTTGCGGGAGGCTTTCAATGAAAATGATAAGATCCTTTTTGTGCCTGACAGATATCTCGGTTCGTTTGCGGCCCAAAAAGCTGAACGGAATGTTATTGTCTGGAACGGATTTTGCGCCTCGCATTTAAGAATATTGCCAGAACACATTCTTCAAAAAAAAGCCCAGCATCCCGAAGCGGAAGTCTTGATCCATCCCGAGGCTTTGGCTGAGAGCGTTAATTTAGCGGATGCTGTCTTATCAACCTCCGGGATGCTTACGTATGTAAAGAAATCTTTAAGCAGCGAATTTATAATCGGAACGGAGATCGGTATGCTTTATCCTCTGCAAAAGCAAAATCCAGACAAAAAGTTTTATCCCGCTTCTGACCTTGCCGTATGCCCGAATATGAAAAAGATCACTCTGGATAAGGTCATAACCTGTTTGCAAAATCTTGAATTTGAAATTGATCTTCCTGCAGAAATTATATCGAGATCCCGGACAAGCATTTTTCGAATGCTGGATTTTGTCAAAAAGGCTTAATCTTCGGCATTTTCTTTCAGGTTTTTAATTGCCAGGCCATTACTTGTACGAAGATTTCTTTTGCCCTTCCCGAGTTTTAAAGAACCCAGAATTATAATGAATATTTCCTTTTAATGTTGAAAAACTTGACGTAGAATTAAAGAAATTTAACATGTGATGAAAGCTCAAAAGGGGTGTATATGAGTTTTATGCGAAAAGATTTCTTATCTCAGCAGAAACGCATACTGTTTTTACTGATCTTTTTTTTCCTTTTATTAGGCGCTGTTCTTATTGAATGGCAAACACCGCATTCATTCATCTTTTTTTTGTTCTCTCAGTACCCTAGGGAATTTTATTTTAGCAGATTTATGGAGCACATTTTTCTATTACTTGCCCAGATTTTTCTTTTGTCTTATCTTTTTACAAGATTGATGTTCATTCCATTGCGTAAATTCTTTGACAATATTTCCACTTTGATGAGTGCGCAAAGCCGTTTTAAAACAGGGGAAGTTCCTATTAAAAGCTTCGGTGATTTAAAAGAATGTGTTCATGATTTACTCTTAGAAAATAATCAACTGAACAGGACGAATGAATATTATAATTTGCTTTTAGAGACAATGAAGGACGCTTTGGTTGTTATTAAGCCTGATTCAACCATGATTTTTGTAAATAAAGCGATGTGTGATTTAGTGGGTTGTACTAAAGAAACTCTGGTTCACAAAAAAATGAGTGAATATTTTAATGTTGAAAATGGCACTGATGTTTTTGGTGAGGATCAGCTGAACCTTTTGAATGAAAAAAAATTCCTTTCTGAGTATAACCTTGTTTGTCAAAAGACGCAGGGAACGTTAGTACCTGTTGAAGTGTCAGCCTCGGTCATAAAGGATTCTTCTGGGGGGTTGGATTCCATTTTATGTTTGGTCAGAGATGTGAGCAATGCGCGCAGAATGGAAGAGGAGATCATGATAATAAATCAACAATTGCAAGATAATCAGATGCAATTAAAAACCGCTAATGAGGAGCTAAAGTTGACCTTAAGGATTTCTGAGTCCTTGCGGGAAGATCTGAGCATATCAACAAACCGGGCTGAAGAATTGGCCAAAGTTAAGTCCGAATTCTTGGCCAATATGAGCCATGAGATCCGAACTCCGATGACCGCTATAATCGGGTTTAGCAATTTGCTCAAAAGGACAAATTTGAATCAGATACAGATGAACTATCTCAGCAGCATCATATCGAGCGGGAATCTGTTAATTTCTATCATTAACGATATCCTGGATGTCTCCAAGATTGAGGCAGGCAAGATCGTTTTAGAAGAAGTCGATTTCAATATTCAACTTTTACTTAATGATGTTTTCCGAATGATCGTTGCCAGGATGGAAGATTTTCCCCTAGAGACCTACATAGATATTTCTCAAGATGTTCCATTGTTTTTAAAAGGTGATCCTACCCGCTTAAAACAGATTTTGATCAATCTTTTAGGAAATTCCATGAAATTCACTCGAAAGGGTTCCATTGGTGTTATTGTTTCTAAGGAAAAAGAGAGTTTGGATGAAGGTGAGGTGTTTTTGCGTTTTGTGATTAAAGACACAGGAATCGGTATGAGCGAAGATGAAATTATGTCGATTTTTGATGCTTTTAGCCAGGCAGACAGCTCAACAACGAGACAATACGGGGGTACAGGTTTGGGATTGACAATCTGTAAATCATTGATCGAAATCATGAACGGTCATATTTGGGTAAAGTCAGAAAAGAATCAAGGAAGCGAATTTATTTTTACAATACCGCTTTCATTTGCAGATGTGCAGGGGGATATTAATCAGATTAAAGGTATTAATTTGCTTAAAGGCTTAAAAGTATTAATTGTAGACGATAATCAAATTTCCGGGAAAATAAATGAAAGGCTTTGTAAGTCTTTAGGGATTAAGGTCTTGGCAGTGCTCCAATCTTCTTCGGAAGGGATTTCAATGTTGCATGACTTAGTTGCTCAGAGGAATATTCCGGACATTGTCCTTTCGGATCTTATCATGGATGGAATCGACGGGTATCAGTTCGCGCGTGAAATTCAGAAAATGGATTGCGCCAAAGATCTTAAAGTCGTTGCGATTACGATCGTTCCAGAAATAGATCAAGAAATGAGCAATGAGTACCTTTTTGATGGATATATACTTAAACCAGTCACTTTGTTTGAGTTGGCGCATGTATTGATTGGGATTATAGATGAAAGATTAGGAAAACAATATCAATTTGTTGACCAGATAGTTTGTAAAGCCGATGATTTTTCCGAAGTAAGATTGCTAGTCGTTGATGATAGTATGACCAATCAATTACTGCTTCAGGCTTGTTTTGATGAGATCGGTGTCCAGGCAGATTTTGCGGATAACGGGGAACAGGCATTAGAAAAGTTACGTGAATCTCTGGATTATGATCTTGTCCTTATGGATTTGCAGATGCCGGTGATGGACGGGATAGAAGCGACACAGATCATAAGAAAAGAATTGAGTGATAAAATACCGATTATTGCTATAACGGCGGATATTGTTAAGGTCAAAGATAATATTCATGAGAAATATCTGATGAATGATGTCATTGCTAAGCCTTTTGAAATAGAACGCTTGAAGGAAGTTCTTGTGAGATATAAGCGTAAAACGTAAATACTTTTGCTTTTATTCGCCCAATTTTGTTGAAAATCCCTGCCAGAGTTTTTTTATTTTCATTAATTATTTGATTGACAAACAGCGCATAATAGCGTATTTTCTTATTGTAATTGATTCTCAATAACAATAAGGGATTGTTCATGAAAGATCCAAAAGAAATTTTTAACTGCTATTGTAAATCTCATGGGATGCGGTGTACTCCTGAACGATACATTATCATAGATGAAATTTTCAGGATAAGAGGACATTTTAATATAGATGAGCTCTATTTGCGTATTCGCAAAGATTATCCCCACAAAAAGCTATCCAAGGGTTCAATTTACCGAACGATCCCGCATTTAGTCAAAGCAGGATTATTGCGCGAGTGTTTTATTGATCAGGGTCATAGTTGTTATGAATCGGCCTTAGGAGCCCACCATCATGAACATCTTAAGTGTGTTCGATGTGGTAAGATATTGGAGTTTTCCAGTCCACGGATCAATACTATAGAAAAAAATATTTGCAAAAAATTAAAATTTCATATGATCGAACATTCTCACGTTTTATTAGGTTATTGTGTGGATTGTCAAGCTGATCTTCCCAAAAAAGGGGTCTCTTAGGGATGAAAAACAATGATATGAAAAAAATTGCGATTGTGGGGCTTCCTAACTCAGGGAAGAGCCAAACTTTTAATAATTTAACACATAAATATAATATTGTATCGAACGCACCTCTTACGACCGCGGATATCAAAAGAGTTCGATGTAAGATTAAAGGAAAGCATTTCGAGGTATTGGATACTCCTGGGCTTTATAGTTTATATATTCATTCTGAAGAAGAGCTTATTATTCGAAACATGCTTTTTGAGGAACAGCCTGATATTATTATTCAATGCATTGACACCAATCGGCTTCGCCAATCTCTTAAATTAACGGCGGATCTTTTAGAGCTTCAGATTCCTTTGGTTATTGCCTTAACCGGCTTGGATGAAAGCTTGACTAAAGGTATCTATATCAATTCGTCTAATCTAGTAAATTTTTTAGGCGTAAAAGTTGTTGAGACGGTCAGTATTAGCAATTTCGGAACCGAAGACTTGAAGGAAGCCATTTGTGATGCGCAAAAATCTACCCGGAAAATTGCTTACGATGATTTTATGGAAAACGCCATCACGCAAATAGAGGAATTATTGCCTAAAGATCTTAAATTTAAGCGCAAATTAGCGGTCCTTTTACTTCTACAAGATACTTATTTGGAGGATTTCCTTATTAGTCAATACGGAGAACCCCTTTTTCACACATTGACTCAAAAAGTTCAATTTTTATTGAAACGATTTAAAGGAAGTATTGCTGTTTTAGTCCAAAAATACCGTAATAAATGGATTGAACGAATCGCGGCAAAGGTTATTGAAAAAAAAGACTCAAAGGAAAGACCGTATTTGAGAAATTTTGCTTCTTTAAGCCGGCATCCTGTTTGGGGTCTACCGATTTTTTTATTATTTGTGTTAATAATGTATTTCTTGGTCGTTAATGTCGCTAATTTTTTGGCTGCATGGATGACAGAGATTTTTTGGGTGCCACTGGAGTCTCGCATTGATATACTTTTGGGACCTGGATTTTGGAATGATTTTTTGATAGGTCATTACGGAATCCTTTCTTTGGGATTGTCCAACGCACTTTTAACGGTCTTGCCAATCTTATCGGTCTTTTTTCCGACAGGTAGCCGACGAGGTCGATGCCCGACTCGTTGAGCAGTTCAGCGGAGACCTGAACGAGCGCGCCGAACTTGTGCGCACGGAGGGTCAGCGTGGTGAACTGCGGGTCCGACTCGCCAAACACGGCAGCCTCGGCGGTCGCAGTCGCAGCCGAACGGCTCGACTCAACCGGAACCTTGATGTCGTTACCCGACTCGGTACGAAGAACGGTAACCGCGTCCTCCATCGTCATCGGACCGGCGTACTCCAACTTCCGCTGCAGCACGCTGTAGAAATCCTGAGGCACGATTTCGGGGCCGTCACCGGACACGTTCGTGACCAGGTCGCGGCGCTC
>JAGYNW010000138.1 GCA_018399915.1 Candidatus Omnitrophota bacterium | reverse complement strand
TGAAATATGTAAATAAAACGAGCCCACAAAAAGGCCAAAGTGCGGTGGAATACCTTTTAATGTTCGCGGCTGTGACCATCGTTGTTTTTACGGCGCTTGCGCCTGAAGGGTTTTTTCAGTCCGCAGTGAATCAATCCATCAATATGTCATTGTTGGAAGGCACAAAAAAGATGGCAGGCTGTGTTTGTTATGATCGGGAGACAGGAGAACCTTGTCCGGCTGTTTGCGGCAACGGATGTTGCGAGGAAGGAGAAGGGGCAACGTGCCCCGCGGATTGTGATGCTGATGTTTATAGTTGGAGTACATTTGGCTGGGGGTCATGTGTGCCTGCCTGTGGGCCTGGCACCAGGTCAAGGGTGGTCCATTGTACTAACAGTGATGGAGATATGGTGGGGGAACGCTTTTGCGACGCTTCCACAAAACCCGCAGACTCGCAAGCCTGTAATAATGGTCCCTGCAATTATTTTTGGCGGCAAAGCGGTTGGGGCGCCTGTAGCGTGATGTGCGGCGACGGGACACAGGATATGACTTATGAATGTGTGCGCGGGTATGATGGGATGGTGACATATGCGAGTTATTGCCAGGATACTATCGGGGATCCACCTGAAATATCTCAAGCCTGTAATATAGGGCAGTGTTGTGATTGTTCTTTTCAAACAGCTTGTACTAATGGAGATGATCCGTGTTGCGGCTTTTTAACGTGTGGGCAGTTTGAGCACGCCGAAATTCAGTTGTGTACACCTAATGGGTGCGTAAATCCGGCGACCCTCCAGACACGATGCACTCCGCATGCGGGATGTTGCGTGGAAACGAAAGAAGGGTGTGGTCTGTCTCCTTGCGAAAGCTCGGAAAGCCGTTTTATCAAAACCTGTGGGGATGGGTCCGTAACAAACGTTTGTCATGAAGACCCGTCATGCGTTTTTGCTTGTGAAGGGATGATGCCCGCGAATTCAGAACTTTGTCCGGGGGATGCCTCTGAATTGACAGCTCCTGTTGATTATTTATTAGTTGGAGCGTGTACTGATGAGAGAAAATGTGAGACATTTTGTCCTTCTGGTACGACGCCAGACGCTTTTGGCGCGGCTTGCGAATTTGTTTGTACAGGCGACCCGATCGCGAATGCGTCACTTTGCGATGACGATGATGTGGGATTGACCGGTCCCACGAGTTATACTGCGGTTGAAGTCTGCACAGATAGCCAAAAATGTGAATATGTCTGTGATCCCGGGCAAGAAGTAGATCCATCAGGTTTAGGTTGTGGTTTCTTCTGCGAGGGAGATCCGATAGAGAACGCGACACTTTGTTCCGGTGACGAATCAGGCTTGACATCGGAAGAAACATATCAATTAGTCGCTTCTTGTACGGATGCGCAAAAATGTGAGTATACCTGTGATGATGATTATACAATGGACGCGTCCGGAAATTCCTGTATTTTATATTGTCAGGGGGATCCGATAGAGAATGCAAGCCTTTGCGCTGATGATGAAACAGATTTAACCGTTCCGGCAAGTTATACCGCGGTTACCACATGTACAGATGCTAAAAAATGTGAATATGAGTGTGCCGGGGAGCGTGTGCCGGATGAGGACGCAGAGGCATGTATCTTTGTCTGTCAAGGGGATCCGATCGAGAACGCGACGCTTTGTCCCGGCGATGATGTAGGGCTAACGGAGGTAAGTTACTATCATCCGGAAGATATTTGTGAAGACGAGGACAAGTGTGAGTATGTTTGTGATCACGGTTTTGCACCCAATGAAGATGATACGGCTTGTGAGATTAGTTGTATCGGGCCTGAGATCGAGAACGCGACGCTTTGTCCCGGCGATGAAAAGGGAGTAACCGAGCTGACCAAGAGGCATGCGGTTGAGTCTTGCCACGATGAAGAAAAATGCGAATATCTTTGCAATCCCGGGCTAGCGATAAATGAGGATGAGAGCGCCTGTGTTATCGGTTGTCTTGGCGCAGATATTGACACTGCCACTTTTTGTGCGGGCAGTGATGAAGGGTTAACCGAATCTGTGGAAAGCTCGGTTGTTGCAGATTGTAGCGCATCAGCAGCCAAATGTATATTTGAATGTGATACGGGATATGCTCCGAATGCCGATGGAAGTGATTGTGAGTGTGTTCCGGATTGTGATGGTAAAGATTGTGGCGATGACGGCTGGTGTGGGGTTAGTTGCGGATCATGTGTTGATCCTTTTGTATGTGAAGCCAATGCCTGTGTTTGTTATCCTGATTGTACCGGGAAAGATTGCGGGGATGATGGCTGCGGCGGCAGCTGTGGCACGTGTACGGCACCGGAAACTTGTGGTGGTGGCGGAACGCCTGATGTTTGCGGGTGCACACCTAATTGTGCGGGTAAAGACTGTGGAGATGATGGCTGCGGCGGCAGCTGTGGCACCTGTACGGCCCCGGAAACTTGTGGTGGCGGCGGAACGCCTGATGTTTGCGGATAAAATTTTGCATCTGCCAGTAAAGAGTGCCGTGGTGATAGCTGTGGCGGTAGCTGTGATATCTGTATTTTTTTTAGCTCTGTAAGCGAGGATTTGGGGAAAACTTACAATCGGGCATGCATCTGAGAGGCTTTTAGGATGTATTAAGAAAGGACACGTTTTAAGATGTATATGTATACGTGTCCTTTCTTGTTTTCAGGAAGAGTAATAAATTTCTTGAAAAAGCCGGGGGGCTATGATATTCTTCTGTAACTTATTGCTGAAGCAATTATCATTTATATATGGTAAATGCGGATGCAGTACCTGTCTTTGTCAAAATTTAGGTTCGGGGAGTGGCGCAGCTGGCTAGCGTACGTGCTTTGGGAGCATGGGGTCCCGGGTTCGAATCCCGGCTCCCCGACCATTATTAAAGAACCGGAAAGACCTTCTCTGGAGTCAGGCGACGAAATGAATTTAAAATTATTGTATGGTTTGATATACGGCTTTTTGGGATTCATTATCGCGGCTCTGTCCGCCGCTTTTGTTTATGGAACGTCCACAGCTCTATTGTGGACATTTGTCATCGAAGACGGAGAATGGCCTCGTTGGCTTCTTCTTGTTCTTGCGGTTCTCTTCTTTGTTGTTTTTATCTTCGTCAATGTTCGCGTTATATCTCTCGGCCTTAAAAAGGGCCAGGTTTTACAAGAGGATGATGAAGAATATCGCGCGGAGAATTTCAAAAAAGCCAAGTTTTTTCTGAAGTTGAGCATTATTACTCTTTTGGTTTTTATCAGCTTTCTGACCTTTCGTTTTGGACGCCTTTTAACAGACAGGATAGGACTTTCCGAACAGGATCCGCAGGTTGCGCAACAAAAATATCCGCGACTGGACAGCCTTTCTTTCCGTCAAGAAGGATCATCCGTAGAGATCCTTGTAGATGTTTTCGGCAAGGCAACGGAAGACTATGAACTTGAAGTGAAGGTAGTCGCCATCGGAGAAAAAGAACAAAATCTTTATACATTTCAACAGGATGTCCCGCTCATCTATGATCGTCAGCAATTTGTGTTCCCGATTGTTTTTGATGACTTGGCCCTAAAATTTAACAAGTATTTTAGCCAGTATGTGCCGGGTTCTGACAATAAGATCGGTGTCGATGCGGTTCTGAAAGTTGTGGGTCATTTGAGGAAAAAAGATTTAAAGAATGTATCCTCCGCAAAAACTCCCTCCAGCATTTCCCCTGAAAAAACAAAAGAAGCTTTTGTGCGGTTCTTTTTTTCGTGTGCAAATGATCTGTGCATTGTCTCTCAGTTTGAGAATCCCTCTGAGATCCCTACGGAAAAGTTGAAGAAATAATCCTCTCCACCTTAGTTTTTTAAAAAATTCAATATTTGGTATTGCTTTGCCTGGTAACGTTATATAATAATTTTAACTTATAATATAAGTATTATTTATTGTGTAAGTGTTCAACAGGTGTTTATCTGAGCAGGCTTTATTGGAACGGCATATCATGCAAATAAAAAACACATCATTGTATTTTGAAAAAGGCGATATCCGCAATTTTTCTGGGGACGCCATCATTTTGCCCACACCCAAAAATGCGAAGTCCAGGGATGTTTATCTCGCGAATCCAACAAAGGAAAATCCTTTTGCAAAGCGCAAGGTCTTAAGCGAAAATATTGGCCCTGGGCAAGCGTATTTTGAGGTCAAAGACGGGGGGCAGCAAAAATACGAGATCTTCACGGTAGTGAATGGCAGGAGTCCCGAAAAAACCCAGGCGAATCTTCGTCTGGCTTTTGCCCGGGCACTTATGATCGTTCATCAGTTGAACCTTTATTCTGTCGCCATCGCCCCATTGATCAGAGAAAGGAAGCTCTTTCCCTCTGCCGGAGAAGCCAAGATCCTGATTCAGGAGATTTTGAAATATCTAAAAACACAAAAAAGCACATTAAAAAATATTTTGCTTTGTGTTTCCGATCCAGAGGATTATGAAGTCTTTTATCAGACTATTCAGGGGTATGTGACCCATCTGCAGGATACGCTGGGAGACGGGCCGTATGTTACTGTTGATGCGATCATTGAGATGGATGATGGAATTATTCTTATTGAACGCTCTAATCCGCCGTATGGCTGGGCTTTACCGGGAGGCTTTGTTGATTACGGGGAAAGTCTGGAAGCCGCAGTCTTAAGAGAGGTCAAAGAGGAGACCAATATGGAAATGGAAGGTCTCTGTCAATTTCATGTTTATTCCGACCCTAAAAGGGACCCACGGTTTCACACGGTCTCAACGGCTTTCATCGGTCAGGGAAAAGGAAAGCCGGCATTTGGAGATGACGCCAAGGGTTTGCAGATTGTTAAGTATGAAGACCTTTTGGGCCGGCAATACGCCTTTGATCATAATCGGATTATTGAGGACTATTTGAATCAGAAGAAGAGGAGGGGATACAATGCAAGTTGAATCCGGCCGGGAATTTTTAGGCCGCCTGGCGTATGGTCGCGGGCTTTGGGAATCCCTACAGGAACTTTGCGTTAAAGAAAATATCCGATTGGGAACCTTTTCGGTAATCGGTGCTCTGAAAAATGCGAAATTGGGATATTACAAACAATCAGAAAAACAATATGTGGAATGTGTGGATTTGAAAAAGACCTTGGAAATAGCGGTTTGCACGGGCAATATTTCTTTATCCGGTTCAGAGATATTTGTTCATGCCCATGTTGTTCTCGCTGATCATCAGGGGCAATGTTATGGGGGGCATCTTATGCCTGGGGCTAAAATCTATGCGGCGGAATACTGCATAAAGGAATTGCGGGGGCCGGAGTTCAATCGGGTTTATGATCAGGAGACGGGGTTGAATTTATGGCCAGATTGAATTCGGTAGAACTTCTCAGGGACAAAGAAGCAGAGATTTTATACCGGGCGTGGGATGTGGCAGATCCTTTCTGCGCGGTGATTTTAGTACACGGTTTGGGGGCGCACAGCGCACGCTGGCAGGCTTTAGCTGAATTTTTTAATCAGAACCGGATTGCTTGTTATGGTATAGAGTTAAAGGGGTTTGGAGAAACTCCTGCTCCCGCCGGCCATGTGGATTCTTTTGAAGTTTATTTGAAAGACATTTTCCGTTTATATGATCGGGTCCGCAACAAGTATCCCCAAAAAAAGATCTTTTTACTCGGTGAAAGTTTGGGTGGATTGATCGCTTTTGCCACTATTCTCAGGGAACCTGAGAAATTTTCCGGACTTGTTTGTGTCTCCCCCGCGTTCCGTGGGAAGTTTAAATTTCGTTTTTTTGAGTATCTTGGCATTATCTTTTCTTTTTTCTTTAATCGACGCAAGCGTTTTAGATTGCCGTTTAAGTCCCTTGGTGAAAAAACATTTGCCATCCATCACCATTCTTTCTCCAAAGAGAACTTCTTAGAGATATAA
>JAGYNW010000137.1 GCA_018399915.1 Candidatus Omnitrophota bacterium | reverse complement strand
CTTTTTTATTTTAGAGAAAAGGAGAATCTTTATGAGTGGAATCTTTGGCGTGATATCGAAATCAGATTGCACCAAAACGTTATTTTATGGGGTTGATTATCACTCTCACCTGGGAACAGAATACGGTGGCATGGTTGTTCTGGGTGACGAATTTAAACGCCAGATACACAATATCAGTCAAACGCAATTCAAATCTAAATTTTATGAAGATCACCAGCATATGAAAGGAAATAAAGGCATAGGTGTTATCAGTGATTATGATGAGCAGCCGATCTATTTGAATTCAAAATTCGGTGCCTTTTGTATTGTAACCGCGGGTTTGATCGAGAATAAAAGTAAATTAAAGGATGCGCTGTTTCAAAAAGGGATCTCTTTTTCGGAAGTTTGCCCGGGCGGAGGCATCAATACCACAGAGCTGATAGCTAAAATTATCAGCACGGGTAAAAGTTTGGTCGATGGCATCGAAAGAATGTTTGATTTGATTGAAGGGTCTTGTACTTTATTGATCCTTACCAAAGAGGGGATCTATGCCGCACGTGACAGGCGGGGATACACTCCTTTAGTAGTCGGAGAAAAAGACGGTGAATATGCGGTCGCTTCAGAAAGCAGTTCTTTGTTGAATCTGGATTTTAAGCTAACAAAATATATTGATTCGGGTGAGATCTTGTTTTTGACGGGAAAAGGAATGGAGGTCAAACGCAAGGCAGCAAACGATAAACAGATCTGCTCTTTTTTATGGATCTACACAGGTTTTCCTGCCTCTCATTATGAGGATATCAATGTTGAACAGGTGCGTGAAAGGTGCGGGGCGGCTTTAGCTAAACGGGACAGTGGTATCCCTGTTGATGTTGTCGCCGGCATTCCGGATTCGGGCATCGCCCATGCGATTGGATACGCGAATGAGGCCCAAAAACCCTACAGACGTCCTTTGATTAAATACACGCCTGGTTATGGGCGCAGTTATACGCCGCCTGATCAAGAGACCCGGGATTTGGTGGCCACTATGAAATTATTACCGGTCAATGATATTATTAAGGGTAACAGTCTGGTTATTTTGGATGATTCGATCGTGCGGGGAACGCAGTTAAAGAATTATACGGTAAAGAAACTCTGGAACGCGGGTGCCGAGGCCGTGCATATCCGTTTGGCATGTCCTCCGTTGATGTATCCTTGTAAATTTTGTTTGTCTACACGGAGTATAAATGAGTTGGCCGCACGAAAGGCCATCCGTGCCTTGGAAGGCAATGATAAGGAGGATGTTTCCGAATATCTGGATGAGTCTTCGGACAAATACGCGCAGATGATTGAATGGATCCGCAAAGATATTAATGTAACTACCTTGAAATATCAAACCATTGATGATATGGTGGCCGCAATTGGTCTGCCTAAAGAAAAATTGTGTACGTATTGTTGGTCGGGACAATGTCCGCCGAAACAGAATGCGTGTAAAAAAGATATCCATAAAAAATGCGCGTGTTCGGCTTGATCCAGGTGATCAGGATATTTTTGAGAAGTTTGAATCCCTCTATAATCAAACTTGCTCAATGATCGGTCCCGGTCACTTTTGTTTTAACATATTAGGGAAGGAAGGGAAATACTATGGAAACACTGCAGGCAATTTTTGAGAGAAGAAGTATCCGCAAATACACAGGAGCGTCTATTGAACGGGAAAAACTTTTAACATTGGTAAAGGCCGGCATGGCGGCGCCCAGTTCGAGGGATACCCGGCATTTTCATTTTGTTATTATTGATGATGGAAAATTGATCGATCAGCTGAATGAAGGGTTACCTTATTCCAAGATGTTGGCTACAGCCAGGCACGCGATAGTTGTGGTCAGTGATTTGAATGTCGCGCACGGTGGGATAGAAACTGATTATTGGGCGCAAGATTGTGCTGCGGCATCAGAAAATGTTTTGTTGGCGGCCAAAGATCTAGGTTTAGGCGCTTGCTGGACTGGCGTACATCCCCGGGAAGAAAGGGTTGCTTTTGTTTCGCAATCCTTAGGGTTGCCCTTGAATTTTCGTCCCTTGTGTGTCATCGCTGTCGGTATGCCCACAGGTGAGGATAAAGCCCGGGACAAATTCGATCCACAACATGTCTATTGGAACCAGTGGGGTAAGAAAGAGTAGCCCTACAAGAATAAGGAGGAGACGCGCATGTTAAAAGTCGAGAATTTTTTGTTGGACCCGGCGCTTCCGATTTCTTTAATTGGTACGCGATGGGAGGGACAGGTAAATTTCATGAATTGTGCCTGGTTCACCCGATTGGAGGTTTCGCCTTACCTTTACGGCATCTCCATACAGCAGCAACATTTTACCCATAAAGCGATCAATCGTAATAAAGTTTTTAGCATCAATATCCCGAACACGGAATTGATCGCTAAGGCTGATGCTGTGGGTCTTACCTCTGGCAGGGATCACGATAAAAGTAATGTTTTTGATGTTTTTACCGGGGAATATGAGAATGCGCCTATGATTAAAGGCAGTCTTCTGGCGTATGAATGTGACCTTGTTAATGCGGTTGAACTCGCTCCCCATACGGAGGAGTATCCGCGCGCACATACCTTGTTTGTCGGAAAAGTTAAGAATATATGGGCGGATAAATCTGCGGTCCAGGATTCTGCCTTGCGTTTTGATGACATGAAGCCGGTCTTTTGGACATGGGCTCCGCGTTGTTATTGGACGATCGGTGCACGGAAGGAAGAGGCTTTTAATATTGAAAATAAGAAGCTCATCCCCCCCAAATAAATACGTCAGTGACGCAAAAGAGGAAGATGCCGTAAGCCTATGGCTTTAGTGAACCTTTTTTTAGCCTTTTTCCGTATAGGTATATTTGCCATCGGAGGCGCTTATTCTTTTTTACCTTTGATCCAGAAGGAAGTGGTACAGAACTACCACTGGCTCTCAAGAGAGGAGTTTCTGGAGGTTTTGGGATTAGTGAAGATCTTTCCGGGCGCGATTTCAATCAAATTCGCTACATATACCGGGTATAAGGTCGCTGGTATCCCAGGCGCCATTGTGGCTAATCTTGCCAACATTTTGTCTCCCGTCGTATTGATCTTGTTAGCAACCTACCTTTATTCTCATTATAAGGATATGCCTAAAGTCAAGAATGCCTTTGCTGTCATTCAATTGGTCATTTTTGCCATGATCATTGCCGTCGCCTTTCAATCGATTGACCTTAAGCAACTTTCCGATTTCAAAAGTTGGTTAATTATTGTAGTTGCCTTTGGGCTTTTCTTGTATACGCAAGTCCATCCGGCGCTCATTATTGTGGTCGCAGGAATTCTGGGCGCCTTGATCCCACTATAAAGGTGACGGGTAAGCTATCCCTTTCTCTGGGCGCGACGAATAAGACGATAAATAGGTTGATTAATGAGAGAATTTTAATAATATAAAGAAGGATGATGGATTCCTTGATCGAGGAAAAAAATGACAAAACTTTTGGTTGTTGATAGTGAAAAAACGATTGGTCTTCTTTTGAAAGACCTATTGCAGGATACCGGATATAATGCCCACTTTACTTCGAGTGAAGAGGAGGCCTGTACTTTATATCAAAAAAACTCTTTTGATATTATCTTGACGGACTTAAAAGGCAAGAATGTTGATGATTTCCCTTTTATCCAGCAGATCAAGCATATCGACCCGGACGCCTTGATCATCGTGATTACAGGCAACCAGTCCTTTGAAAGCATTCAAACGGTCTTACGTCTGGGTGTTTTTGATTATATTACCAAACCTTTCAATATCGATGAGATATCTTTTTCGATTAACCGTGCGATCTCTTACCTGAAGTTAGAATCGATCAATAAGGCCCTCATGCAAGATTTGGAGCGGCATAATCGGCAGCTGGAAAAGGTCGTTAAGGAACGGACCGAAGGCCTGCAATTCTTATTTAATATCACCCGCGAGATTTATTCGACTTTAGGTTTGAGGGAGGTCATCCGCATAATCGTCAATAAAGTTGTTGCGGTTTTGAATGTGGATAAATGTGCAATCTTACTCTTTGATAAAGAGGCCGAGGTCTTAGTTATCAAATTTTCGCATGGATTGGACCCTAAATGGGTTGGGCAAACCCGGGTCAAGCGCGGCGATGAGATCTCCGGACAGATTTTTAATGATCAAGAAGCTACGTTAATCCCTGACATCGAAAAGGATTCACGGTTTCAGGATTTGCGGCAGGAGGCGTATTATTCAGGTTCTTTTATTTGTGTGCCCTTAGTCATTAAAGGTGAGCTGGTCGGATTGATCAATGTAAATGATAAAAAGACAAAAGAGCCGCTCACCAACGAAGACTTTGAATTTGTCAAAGAATTGGCTTCAGAAGCGAGTATTGCTATCGAGAACGCGCATTTGTACGACTCTTTAAAGCAAACTTCATTGGATGCTTTTATGGTCCTGACATCAGCGATTGATGACAAAGATCATTATACAAAAAAGCATTCTTTGGACGTGACCAAAGTCAGCCTGGCCTTGGCAGAAAAAATGGGATTATCAGAAAATGAGCTCACTGATATCCGCCGGGCGGCATTGTTGCACGATATTGGGAAAATCGGTATTCATGATGATATTCTTATTAAAAAGGAGGATCTTACCGAATCTGAGTGGACAGAAATGCGGTCCCACCCATTAAAAGGGGGTGGTATCCTTAGGCCGCTTTATTTTTTAGAGAATGTTATTGCCTATATAGAGCAGCATCATGAATGGTATGATGGCACGGGATATCCGCAGGGGCTTAAAGGTGAGCAGATATCGTTAGGCGCGCGCATCATTTCGGTTGCGGATAGTTTTTGTGCTATGATTACAGAGAGGCCGCATAGACAAGCCTTTACCCGGCAACAGGCAATTGAAGAGATCAAGCGAAATAAAGGTAGTCAGTTTTTTCCGGAAGTCGTGGATGTTTTTGTGGAGCTTATGTCAGAAAATCCAGATTTGTTAACCTGAACATTAATCATTTGATGAGAAAAGGGCCAATGAAAGAAAAAATTTTAATTATCGATGATGAAGAAGAGGTGCGGTTTTCGCTCGCGACTTTACTTAAGCGCCGAAGGTATGAATCCGTGACAGCAGATAATGGAAAAGCCGCTTTAGAACTTATCTGTAAGAGCAAGTTTGATCTGATCATTCTGGACATTAAAATGCCCGGTTTAGGGGGCATCCAGGTCTTAGAGAAGATTCGACAAATGGAAGGAGAAGATGTCACATCAGAATCCCGTATGCCGATTATTATTCTTACGGGCTTTGCCGATGAAGGCACCGCGATCAAAGCGATGCGGTTAAAAGCGGATGATTATATTTTAAAACCCTTTGATGTAGACCAATTTCTATATGTGATTGAGAAATGCATGCGCATTAAACATTTGGAACAGGAACGTTTGTCTTACAATAAACAATTGGAACAAATGGTTGAAGAAAGGACGCGGAATTTGCAGAATGCGCAAAGTCAATTGATCCAATCCGCCAAAATGACTGCCGTCGGGCAACTGGGGGCCGGTGTCGCGCATGAGCTGAATAACCCTTTAGGCGGCATTTTGGGGTACGCGCAATTGATCGTTGAAACATTCAACACTTGCGGAAATGATATCGAGAAAGTTCAGGAATGTAAGGAGTTTGCCCAGTATATCGAAAGGGAAGCTTTGCGTTGTAAAAAAATCGTTGAAAATTTGTTGAACTTTTCCCGAAAACCTGCTTCTGAGAAGTTAGACCGTCACGCGATACGAACAGCGCTTGAAGAAACATTGTCAGTTTGCGGAAATCAGCTTAAGTTAAAGCAGATCGACGTAATTGTCAATATAGACCCGGATTTGAGGGATGTCATGTGCATCAAGAATCAGCTTCAGCAGGTATTCGCGAATT
>JAGYNW010000136.1 GCA_018399915.1 Candidatus Omnitrophota bacterium | reverse complement strand
CGTTGTTTTTGTCGCGCGGGATAAAGATACCAGGGAAATTTTCGGTTATATATTCGGGATCCCGCATAAATACGTGAAACAGTTCCCGCATAACACAGGATTAAGCGCGCGGGAAATCAATGCGAGTTATTATGTGATGTCAAGGCAGGTGCTAGATAAGAAGCGGGGAAAAGGCATCGGGCGCGCGTTAAGGTTTATGTTCAGGGAAGAAGTCAGGAGGATGGAAAACTTTAAATACGTGGCGGCGCATCAAGATGATATTTTTGATCAGGAGGATCAGGAAAATGACCTTGTCAACGTATACGCCCAGGGCGATCAATTAAAGATATTGAAAAGAAATTTACTGGGTGATCAACAGTATTTTGTTATTGAATTGGCAAAACCGTTTGATTTGAGAGAGAAAGCAAAAGCCGATGATGATAATGCCATGATCGCCGAGGTGATGGAGTTCTTGATGCAGAACAAGATGTGGGTTTTGGGTGCGGGAACAGCTGGCTGGGTCGCTTACCGAGTGGTCCGCAAAATGCGGGACGCCTGGCCCTGGGCCAGCACGGTCACTGGCGCGCGTCAGATCATTCAGGACCCAACCTACTATTCATTCAATGAGGTCGAGGCGGCTTTAGATACACTTGCTTTTAGAAAAGCGGTAAGGTCGGAAGATGTCCCGGATTTGCAGCGCATATTGTCCCATGAAGACGCAAGCTTGCGTAAACAGGCGGAAAGTTTTTTGTCGGCCCAAGAAATAATGCAGGGATATATTCAGGCCTTGCCTGAGTCTTTTGCTATTGAACAACTCGCGGCCATTGGCGGAACGCGCGTGATCAGCAGGTTTCAAGATCTTTTACGGGACCCGGATACGAAGCTCCGAACCCGGGTCGAGCGGTATTTAACCACGCGGCAGAAGATCATTGGATATCAGAAGGCACTGCCACAGCCATTCGCGATTGAGAATATCCGCCTTCTCATTGAAAAATATCTGCCGCAAGAGCAGAAAGAAGAAGTTATCCGGGAAATGATCAAAACAGCAGGATTAAAAAAGGCTAAAGGCGCTTTGCAAGCTTTGTTAAGTAATTTTGATGCCAATATCCGTCTGATGGCCGAAAGCTATTTGACCGGGACAGAGATCATTGAGGGTTACCGCAGGGCCTTGCCG
The DNA here is from genome assembly GCA_018399915.1 of Candidatus Omnitrophota bacterium. Taxonomy (GTDB): domain Bacteria; phylum Omnitrophota; class Gorgyraeia; order Zapsychrales; family Zapsychraceae; genus M55B153. Next base: position 4,715 of record JAGYNW010000136.1, on the reverse strand, counting down.
CGTGAATTCGCTATGGAGCGATTATCCGAAACGGCTGATCCCCGGGCGCAAGTGGCGCTTGAGGAATTGCTGGAGGATTCTCCCGAAAGTATAAGGACCTTGGCTCAAAAGTATTTGGCGCGTTTAAAAAAGAAGCTAGATCCGGCTATGGCTACCCAGGTTCAGGAAGCGCCCGGCGGGATCGACATGAACGCGATCCCGGTCACGCGCCAGGGCCAAGGCGCGGATATCCGCTTTTTTCCTGATGTCATGGATGAACTCCGGTTGAATAATGTGGAAGGATTCACTCCAGTGATCATCCAGATCAGTCCGCTTCAGAGTGTTTTTCCTTTACTCGGTTTGGCTGATCCTGATGAGAATCCCGCGCAGGAAAGGCCCCGCGGTCTTTCCGTGAGTGATGAGCCGGCAGAAAAAACTGTGATTTAAAATATTGCATATCGACGGGAACTGTGATAATTTAATTCAGATATCCGGCCCGGCAGGGTCGCCTACAGGCAATGTGTGTTCCCATGAAGAAAACGCAATATGTATTAACCATCACACTTAATCCGGCGATCGATAAAACGATCGTCATTCCTCATTTCAAGCGGGGGCAGATCTACCGCCCGGAAAATATCGCTTTAAGCGCGGGGGGCAAGGGCATTAATGTCTCGCGGGTTCTTTCCCAGTTGGGCCTCAATACTTTTGCTTCAGGTTTTTTGCCGAGGAAAGGCGCGGACTTTATTGAGCCGGAATTGGTGCAGCATAATATCCGCCATCATTTCATCAAGATCAAAGGTGATGTGCGCATCAATCTTACCATCCTTAATCCGAACTCGCAAAGGGCTACCCGTATTTTTGAGCCCGGCGGCATTGTCCGCAGAGTAGATATCCGAAAATTTAAAGATACTTATAAAAGACTTTTGAAAAACGCGTCTGTCGTTATTATTTCAGGCAGTAATGCCTTGGGTTTGCCGCACGAACTCAACGGCCAGTTGATCTCGATCGCTAAAAAGGCCGGCATCATGACGGTTTTGGATACCAGCCTTGAGCCGCTTATTTTAGGGATCAAAAAGAAACCTTTTATGATCAAGCCTAATCGTCAGGAAGCCGAGGGCATTTTGAACGTGCCATTGAATAATAAGAACCAGATTATTCAGGCCTTGCGTGCTCTGCACGCGAAAGGGGTCTCCATTGTTGCTTTAACCGATGGAGAAAAAGGGTCTTATGTATATGATGGGAATCAAATGGTGCACGCGATCCCGCCAAAGCTCGAGCAGAAAAACCCGGTTGGGTGTGGGGACGCGTATGTTGCGGGGTTCATCGCGATGCGTTTAAGAGCCAGGCCTTTCAGCGAGTGTGTGCGGTTTGCCTCGGCGTGCGGGTTTGCTAATGCCTTAAGTATTAATCCCGGACAGATTTCTGTCAACCGGGTTTATCAGGCATTCAGGCGGGTGCGAATGGTGGATCTTTAGAGCGGAGAAAAAGTTTTCACATGAGGTCTGTTGGCCACGAAGGTTTATGATCAAATTTTTTTGCTTGTGTATTTTCAAAAAGATAATTTGTTTAATAAATGATATGCAAAGGAGGGGATAATGGTTATTGATGTTACGCGTGATGCGTTTTTGTGGTGTTTTGTGATCAATATGGGCATCTTGCTGTGGTGGGCCGGGTTTCTGCTATTTGCCAAAGATTGGGTTTATGCACTGCATAGCAGATTTTTTAATATTTCCCGCCAACATTTTGATATGATTCATTACGCGGGCATGACATTTTTTAAGGTTTTTATATTTGCTTTTAATCTTGTGCCGTTTATCGCCTTGTCGATAGCGGGCTAGGCCTGAAAAGAAAGGAGAATCATGAAGCAACCGGTTATTATTGTCGGGGTAGGAGAGATCGGGGGGGTGTTTGCCCGGGCTTTTTTGAGCTGTGGGCATCCGGTTTATCCGGTTAATCGGGGGACCAAGGCGCAAAGGATCAAGGATCATGGGATCAACCCTGCCGCGGTGGTGGTGGCGGTGGCTGAAAAAGATCTTGAGGCCGCGCTTAACGATATTCCGGATGCGTGGAATGACAGGATCGTGCTCGTCCAGAATGAACTTTTGCCCTGCGATTGGAAGGCATACGATTTGAGCCCCACAGTGATGTCGATATGGTTTGAAAAGAAATACCCCAAGGATTACAAACCGATCATTCCCTCTGTGGTTTTCGGCCCTCAGGCCGGATTGGTTAAAACGGCCATGGAAGCCCTGGGCATTGAAACACGGTTTTTGCCATCAGAAGAGCAACTGCTAGAGGAATTGATCACTAAGAATCTTTACATCTTGACAACCAATATTTGCGGATTGGAAGTCGGCGGCACGGTGGGTGAGCTTTGGGAAAAACATCAGGATCTCGCTAAGGAAGTGGCTCAAGAGGTCCTTGCGATCCAATTTCGATTGGTTGAAAAAGAAATGGATAGGGGATCTCTCATAGACGGCATGGCCAGGGCCTTTGCCGGTGATCCCGAACACAAATGCATGGGCCGTTCCGCGCATGCACGGCTGGACAGGGCGCTTATTCTTGCGGATAAGTTCGGTCTTCCTGCTGAAAAATTGCGATATATCAAACAAAAAACACGCAGTGACCGCTAAGCACTTGCCTAACACATTAGTGAATGGCCTTGGCGTATAAGCGGGCAATGGCGTCTTCGTATCTTTTAAAGATCGCGGTTCTTTTGGGTTTGAGAGAATGTGTTAGCTGGCCGTTTTCCACAGAAAAAGTTTCGCATAGGTATAAAAATTTGCGGGGGATCTCATAGGCCTTAAATTTATGGGTCAGATGGTTGGTTAGTTCTGTGTCCAGAAACTCCTGGATTTGCGGTTGGTTGATAAGTTCTTCGTGGTCTGCCGAATAGATGTCCAGCCGGGTTGCGAGGTCCTTAAGATTGTCGAATCGCGGCACGATCAAACAGATATTATAGCGTTTGTTTTCCCCGTAAAGCATGGCCTGTTGTACGTAAAAATTCTGCTTTATCTCCTCTTCAATGACAGCCGGATGGATGTATTTCCCGTTTACCAGTTTATACTCTTCTTTTAAGCGGCCGATGATAAAAAGATAGCCTTCGGCGTCCATTTTGCCGAGGTCGCCGGTTCTGAATCCGCCGTCTTCTGTCTGTGAGCTTGCACCCAGCGCCGGGTCTTTAAAATATTCACAAGAGACATTGGGCCCATAGGCAATGATCTCCCCATAGTCACATTCTTCGCCGCTTTGAGCCTGGTCAATAATGACCGACATGCCCTTAAGCGGTTTGCCCACAGAGTCCACTTTGTTTGGGAACTTTGGGGAATTGAACGTGAGCATGCCGGTAGTTTCGGTCAGGCCATAGCCATTATAGATCTCGGTTCCCAGTTCGATAAAGAACTGTGCTATGCTCGGGGACATAGCGGCTCCTCCAACAACGGCCAATTTTAATTGGCCGCCCCAGACCGCGCGTATTTTTTTAAGGATGAGCTTATTAAAGATCTTGTATTTCAGGGTCTTCTTTCCCGTTTCGTTAAAAAGCCGGCATTCGCGCATAGCCTCTTCAAACAGGCACTTGGTCCAAACGCCTGCGCGATCAATCCGTTGATGAATATTATCATACAACCGGTTAAAAAGTATGGGCGCGGTAGCGATTACCGTGGGCTTTATTTTTTGGATGTCCGTGATAAAGGTTTCCCTTTTATCCATAAGCGCGACCGAGGCGCCTAAATAAATTGCGAAGTAGAGTTCATCAACAAGCCCGGCTACATGCGACCAGGGAAAGACCGAAAAAGCCCTTTGTTTTTCATCGAGTCCGGGAAAATGGTCTTTTAGTGCGTAAAGCACATGAAGAATATTGCGGTGCGTCAGAAAGACGCCTTTGGGTTCCCCACAGGTTCCGGAGGTATGAATCAGATTTGCTTTTTGCTCCGGGCCGGGAAAGAAGGATGTTGCCTCGTGATCTTCACCCAGGGCTTCTATATGCTGAAAACTGTTGTTGCCGTCAGCTTCGACCAGCACTACCCTAAGCGGATAAGACAGGGAATTGATAATATCATTGAGTTTGGCTAGGGTGTCTTCACCGGGAAGGATCAACATTTTTAGTTCGCTTTTATGTATGATCTTTTCCCAGGTCTTCGGGAGTTCCCGTTCATTGATGGGTGTGAAGACAGCACCGAGGTTATAGCTCGCGAAAGCCGCTATCACCCATTCAACGGAGTTTTTCATGATGATGCCTACATGGTCGTCTTGGCGGACACCGAGATGGGCAAGTCCGCCACTAAAATTTTTGATCCGTTGGAAGATCTCTTTGTAGGAGATCCAGTGATAGGCCCCTTTCGGATTCTTTTGACCTAAAAAAGGTCTGTCCGCGAATTTTCCGGAAGCTAATCCGATCAATTCGACTAGGTCCGAAGGGCGCGCGTTTTTGCGATCAGAAGGGTCGGTATTTATCATAAAAAAGTATTATAAACCACTTAAGGTTGAAAACAATTTTAGTTTATCATATTTAAATAGCCTCTGTTACCGAAATATCAGAAAAATTCCTTTTTTCCTTCAGGGGTGTATGTTATTTTAGTACAGGTTCAATACGGTTTTTTTGAACCTGTCTCGATAAAAAGATGAAAAAAATAAAGGAATTTTGTTTATGTTTGACCAAAAAAATCTTTTCGATCAGATCGGACCGCAAAGGATCGTGCATATTTATGACCCGTCGGTAGGGCTCAAGGGTATAC
>JAGYNW010000135.1 GCA_018399915.1 Candidatus Omnitrophota bacterium | reverse complement strand
TCCTTTACTCTCTGGTTCTTAATACAAGGTTTAAACTTTGCAAATCTGAACATACATATTTTATAGATTTTTATTTTATTGAAAAATTTTCGTGTAAATTCTGGGTACCCAAGGGGTACCAAAAAATGAGGAGTGAATAATTTGATATTGCAAAAGCTCTTGCAGCCCGTGGATTTACAGAGAAGAAAAAAAACCCTTAAAAATTTTTGTCTAAATATCGGGATTTTTAATTGTCGTTGAAAAGTAATTATAATTGTCGTTGATCAGTGGCCAAATGGTTGGGATAATCCTTTTGAATTTGCTGATGCCCTGGAAAAATGGATCATTGATTACAACACAGATCATCCTCATCAAGCATTAAAATACATGACGCCGGCACAATATAATGAGTCGTTTAACAAAAAGCTGGTTCTAACTTAAGAAACCCTTGACAAAGTAGTGGCATTACAGTTGTTTTTTTTCATGATTTTACGAACAAATAATGACGTTAAACAGAGTCCGGCTACAGCAGGAATGATATGTTCACAAAACGAGTAAAGAATCCCTAAAGCTAATAATGTTTCTGGAGGGGCATTGTTGAGGAAAAAAACAAGAATCAACCCCTCTCTGACGCCCAAGCCAAAGATAGAAATCGGAATGCTACTGATTACTATAATCATGGGAACATAAACGAATAGTTTAAATAGCGGGATATAAATGCCCAGCGCTTTTGTTAGCAAGAAAACACAAAAAATTTCTAAAAAACAAAATATTAGGGTTAAAGAAATCACTGGATAGTTCAAATATATTTTTTTGTTATCAAAACATTGTTTAATATTATGTTTGAACTTCGTGATCCAGGGATGATCCAGAAATGTTTTCAGCATTTCCACAGTCAAGAAGAAGATCGGGATTTTTGCCCGAGTGCCAGCTCCTATGCCTATCTGAAAAGATTCAAGGCTCAAACCCATGAGAATGAAGAAGCTAACACCACACATATTGAGAAAATATTCCAGGAAAATAGAAAACAAGGATTTTTCGACAGGAAATTTTTTGATATTTCTTAGGTATAATATACGGCTTATTTCACCAGTTTTCAAAGGAAGCGCACTTATAATCGGGTCGCTGGCTGCTTTAATAAAAAAGGCTTCGTAAAAGGAAATTTTACAATCCATTTGATTAAGCATCAATTTCCATCGAAAAGACGAAATAACGAAACCATTGACGATGGAAATTAGAGGAACTAGACATATGATCCACAAATTAGCATCTTTGATCGCTAAATACATTTGATCCAAAGGAACCTTTTTCATTAAAAAGGCAAATAAAAGCAGCGTAACAAGGATAGGCAACGATGTTTTGATAAATTCTTTATTCATTAACCGACTCAAAGTGTATTCCTTACCAATTTCAAGGCTAAAGATAAAATATTCTGTTGCAAAACAGCATCTAAGGATTTTATAAAATAGTCGATCTCCTCTTTGCAAACAATCAACGCAGGATTTACGGAAAGATAGTCTTCCCTTCCTCCCACATACAAAAAAATATGATATTTTTTAAAGGGCTCAGAGACAATGACGGCCGGAAAAAGTCCGACCATCATTTCATCAATGGTAGAAAATTTTTTTAAGAATTTTGTCCCGAAGACTTCAGAGGAATTTCTCAATTCGAAGGATGCAAGTAAACCGATCCCACGAACATCTTTTATATATTGAGGATATTTATTTTTTAATGCGTGCATTTGGGAATAGAGATATTCGCCCTGGGCTTTTGAGTTTTCAACAAGCGCCTCATCATTGATAATATTCAATGCTTCAATCGCGGTAGCGCATTCTTCACCTAATCCCCCGAATGTTGTTGTGTGGATGGGACACGTTCCCAGCGATCCGTACGCTTTTTTGAAAATGTTCGGCTTAGTAATGTATCCAGCAATGGATGCTTTACCGCCCCCCAGAGACTTTGAAAAAGTCACAATGTCTGGAACAATATTCCAGTGTTCAAAGGAGAACATTTTGCCTGTTCGACCGAACCCGGTAAAAATTTCATCCGCAATTAACAGAATATTATTTTTTTAATTTTGTGTAAATTATTTAATACTATATCAAAGTTACCGTTTCGGATCGTCTTTTGATAAGGGATCGTATCTGTCTCCAGAATATTGACGATCAATCTGTCGGTTTTAATATCAACAAGTTGTTCAGACAGGTCTAAGTCCTCAAAATTTAAGTTTGTGTAAAGTGCGACCTTCCCCCCTTTGAGTTTAACATGCTTTATCATGGCAATCAGGTCTTTATGCAACGTCGGTTCTCCCATCATGTCCAAGGCGTATTCCAATGTATATGGGGCGGTTTCATCAACGATCTTTTTGAAGAGATCGAGATCCATATAACCTTTTTTTCTTTTTAATTGATCATTAGGACAGGCCACACAGTTAACATTACAAAAGTTTGTTGGTTCGATTTCCAGCAGTATCAGATGCGTTTTAAAATGGGTTTCCCAGAAACAATTAAAAGCAACTTTTAAGGTGTTGATAATTTTGAAAATCATAGTCTAACGGTTTTTATTTCTAAACATTGTCGGTTTGAGTATTTTACGGTTTTAGCGGTTTACGTAATATTTGCAAGCCTGCGTCTTCGTTTGCGATATAAAAATTAACGTGATCATTGATCAATTGAGCGTATATTTGTTTAATCTCATCCGGCAATGTATAAATATGGTCTGATTGACCGATGTTAAGCTCAGTGTTGGCAGCATCGGTTGCGTACAATTTTCGACCGATCCCAAAAAAAATTTTACCGTTAATATGAAAAATCGGTTTTTCTGGGTGATCCGTCGCCTGAATGGGATAGCCATCGTAATGAAGTTTTTTATTCAATTGGCAGGGTTTGGTTAAATCAATTTTATAAAGTTCCTTTTTCATTGACCGCACATAAGCATATTGATTGTACAATGATATATTAACAACGGGATATTCAGTGTCAATTGTTTGAATTGTTTCGATTTTAGATGGATTAGTCAAATCGAGAACGGAAAAACCAGAATTTGCTTTGATCATGAACGCGTAGTTAGAGTGCAAAGAAATATTTTTTATGCTCGCGTTCTCAAAAAAAGATATTTGTTTTAATGAAGCCGGATGGCTTATATCAATAACAGAAATCCCTTTCCCTGCGGTTGTGATCAAAGCATAGTTCTTCAGAATGGAAATCGAATCAGCCTTTTTTGTTAATTTGTATTCGGAGATCTTTATCATTTTGCGCGGTTTGATAATTTTATAGACATGAATCTCTTTTTCGTTCGTTGATAAAAAAACCAAATCATTGTTGAACGCAAAATTCGTAATCTGGAGATCTGCCATCGAACGAATTTCATGGGGATTATAAGGTTGTCGCAAGTCTAAAATTTTGTAGGTATTATCAGCTGTAATGACATGTAAATATCCCTTATGTGTCGCTATATCTATAACATTTTTATAATTCAAGCTTTGAGGTGTCTGTGTTCTATCAGGATTGCTGACATCGAGATAAAACAATTCATTTTGCCGAGTCAGAATGTAGGCGGAATTATTATGGACAGCCATTTTTTTTGCCCCAAAAATTTGCGTTGTGGAAATGTGTTCAGGCAGGGATGCTTGGGGGTTGCTTAATATATGGAAATCGGTCGAATCGCATAGCATAAAAACATACTTATCATTGTAAGCGAGATGATCAAGGTCGCCTACGTCAGACAAAGAGACCAGAGTGGGAGATTCAATCTTTGAGATATTGTATATATCCGTTGGAGATTGAACAGTGGTTATTAAGGCTGTGTTCAAAGAGGTGCGTTCAATTTTTGTAATGGGATCGTAAAATAAGCAATTTGCCACCAACTTTATTTTCTCCAGTTTTGAAATATCCAGGATAAATAACTGTCCTAATGTCGATGTTATATAGGCATAGGGATAGTGCATTAAAAGGTTGGTTATCTCTCCACATTCCCCGAACTGTTTAACCTTAATGGGATTATGGGGATCAGACACATCAAAAGAAAAAATCCCGTTTTCATCACTTGCAACATACAGAACGTTTTGTTTCGTGAGGGATTGCTCAACATCGCCTAATGCTAGATGGTGTATTATTTCAGGTTTAACAGGGTTGGCCGCATTGTAAATAAAAAGACCTTCCTCGCCAGCAGACAAATAAAGACGATCATTACGAATGTGAATGTTTTCCGCCGTATCGGCATCTTTATCACGGAAAAGTATAACGGGTTTATTAACATTTTCCATATCCACGATGTAGAAGCCTTCGGATGAAACGCTTAGATACAAGCGCCTATTTAAGATAGCCAAATCTTTAATTTCGCCATGGAAACTTTTAGAAATATACCGGAATCGGAAATCATTCAGTTTTTTTAAAATGATGAGACCTTTGTCCGTGGCAACATACATTGAATCACGATCTAAGATCACATCATTAACGGATTGATTAAAAGTAAGGCTTTTGATCTTTTTCGGTTCCGAGGGCTTCGTTATATCAAATATGTTAACCCCTGCTTGAGAATCACATTGATATAAATAGATATCTTCTAAAAAAATAGATGAGGTCCAATCATCAGAATCAATAATTGCGCTTAGTTTAGGGGTTTCGGGTTCCGAAAGATTATAGATATAAATACCGGCGCTGCCGGAAGACGCGTAAAGAAAATTTTTATAAATACGCAAATCCATTACAATCCCTTGAGTGATAACGCGATTGATTTTGGAAGGATTCTTAAAATTATGAATATCCCATATTTCAATTGCCCCTCCGGCTCCGGCATAAAGCAAGTTATCTTTCATGGCAATGGTATTGATCGGTCCATGCGGCCATGCGCCGATCCATTCAGTTTTATCCGCCTTTGTTGCGTAGGCTAAATCAAGACTAGGATTACATATATTGTGAAGTTTTCGCAAGATCCCAGGATGAATCTCTTGGTTGATGAAATCAGCTTCGAAACTGATGTTCGTGCAAAGGAAAAAAAATAAAGTCAAAAATAGTTTGAAGTTGCGTTGAGATGGTTTAATTTTCATAATAATTATCTACATGAGCTGAAAAGATTAAAGTATACCTTAATCGGGTATTTAAATCTTGGGGCTGAAGTAGCTAAGCCCTAGTGTTTTTATTGTAAATACCAATGTTTAAGCTCGTTTAGGAGATTTTTATGGTTGCCTCCATTGAAGCGCCATTCAGCTTCCTTCAAAAACCAGTAAAAATACTCTTTCTTAATACCGTTATATTTTTGCATTTGACGTTTGGCTTGATTCCAAAAATTCTCAATGCCATTAATATGATTATACTCATCAGCGAATACTTCAGAATGATTTATTCGCATGTGATAAAAATCTGTAACGTCAAGTGCATTATAAGACTTAAAAGTATCTGTGTAAACAATGCTGTCCGGTTTAACTTTATCTTTAATGATCGGCAGTAACGTTTCGGTTTTCGTATTTGGCACAATTACCGTATAAACCTTTCCTCGTCGCTTGAGGAGGCCAAAAACAGCAATTTTGCCTTTAGCACCTCGAGCGCGTTGACCTTTGCGTTTACCGCCAAAATAACTTTCGTCTGCTTCAACTTCTCCAGACAATTCATCGCTAGGCAATTTACTAGCAATAAGTTGACGCAGATGTATAAAAAAACGAATGGCTGTATTGGGCTGGAGATCTAATAACTCGGCTGTTGCACGAGCTGTAGTTCCAGCAACAAAATACTCTATTAACCCACTAGTGTCCGGTTAACTGACTGTTAAAATGATATAAGTTGTTCTTTTCCAAAAAGATATAGCAAAAAACATGTGTCGCCGATTTGAAATGATTTTGTAGTATTATGATTACTCCAACAAAGGAGTGATCAATGAATACTGGTAAAACTGTTTTTTCACAAAT
>JAGYNW010000134.1 GCA_018399915.1 Candidatus Omnitrophota bacterium | reverse complement strand
CACAATTCGCAATGAGACGAAACTGTTAGCGCAACAGTATGATAAGAAAAAGTCCGCTATTTTAAATGAAGTTGGATTGATGAAAAAAGAGTTAAATCGTATCGGCAATAAACAAGCCGCCATTATAAAAAAGCAACAGCAGATCCAACAAATGAAACAGCAAGTTGTTTCTGTCCCGTCGGATGACCAGCAAGAGGCTAAGAGCGTTATTCAAATGAATTCTTTCGCAGTCCGTACACCGCCAGATAAAAGGGCCTTTACGATACTGATTGATTCTTTATCCGCTATTGGCGGATTGATCAATCCTGGAGATTTTGTAGACATTATAGGACAGCTAGAGATGCCAATGGAAGAAGGCAGCAAGGAAAAAGAACAACTCACGACCGTGCTTTTCCAAAACGTGCAAATTTTGGCTGTTGGTACGAACTTTAAACCTCTGGAAAATGAGGTTCCGACCTATGAAGCTCAGCAAGCAGCAAGGAATTTAACGGTTACTTTAGCGCTTTCATCGCAGGAAGCTTCTTTATTAGCCTTTGCGCAGAGCAATGGAAAATTGCAGCTATCTTTAAGAAGCCCCACGGATCAGGACACAGACGTTGTTCAAGTGGCCTCTTGGGAAGAATTGTCGGACTTTGTTTTGGAAAATCAGGGAACAGATTTATTTGTTCCCAGGAAACAGGCTACCATCAGCCCTGTCACGGGAACGCAGACGGATGAAGTTAAGCCCTTTATACAAATTTTTCGAGGCGGGAGGAGAGATCTATAAACCATGGACATAAAAACTCAAATCAAAAAAATGTTGCGAGCAGGGCCTAAAATTTCCTTGTTTATTGTTTTGGTCTTAGGCATTACAGGAGCTTCCCCTGTTTACGCCGAAGTTAAACCGATCGTAGACACGGCCAAGACAGAAGAGGTCTTTCTCATCCGATCAGAATTGCAAAAGATCAAGGTCTATGGTTTGACCAGGATATCTATAGCCGATCCGGCTATTGCTGACATTGAAGACGCGACGGATGAAGAGATAACGGTGATCGGGTTAAGCACGGGTCATACCGCCATGTTTATCTGGGATGATTTAGGTAAAAGGATCATCACGATCCATGTTTCGGACCAAGAATTAGTGCCGATAAGGTCCAGGCTGGAAACGCTTTTGGCCTCAGCGGAAATAGACAATGTTATTGTTGAGATCAATCCTAAGGAAGGCAAGATCGTTCTTTCCGGAGAAGTGAATCCTGAGGACCGGACAATTTTCGATCAGATCATTGTTCCTTTCGGACAAGAGATTATTGACATTACCAAAACAGAAAATTTTAAGGACCTCATACAGCTGGATCTCCAAATTACAGAGCTATCAACGACATTATCCAAGGCCCTGGGTATTGACTGGTCCGCAGGCTCAGGCTCAGAAATAAATTTGACCTATCAAGAAACCTTGCCGCCTCATTTGGATGGGAATATCGCTGATTTTTTCCGGATAGGGGATTTCCGCCGGACAAATGCGATGACAGCGGCAGTTGATGCTTTGTTGCAGGAAGGAAGAGGACGCGTTCTTTCCAAGCCCAGCGTTGTTGTTGTCAGCGGCGAAGAAGCGAGTTTTTTAGTCGGAGGAGAGATCCCTATTCGAACCACCACAACAACAGACGGTGCGGTACAGGAGAATGTGACCTTTAAGGATTATGGGGTTAGCATGGGAGTTACGCCGACCATCGATAGGTCTGTGGGTGTAGAGAAAATAGATCTTACCTTAGATATAGAGGTAAGTGATGTGGATGCCTCTAACTCGGTAGGGGGCGATGTTGCCTTTACCACAAGGAGCGCAAGCACGCATTTGTTCTTGGATGATGGGCAGACCGTGGTTTTGGCGGGATTAATCAAACATGATGAGAGCCAATCTGTTAAAAAGGTCCCATTTTTAGGGGATATTCCGGTCATTGGTTTGATCTTCACGCATCGCTCTACGCCTTCTGCGACAAAAGATACTGAACTGGTTATTTCCATGACGCCGAGTATTCTGGTTAAGAATCGAAAGTATTTGAACCGAAAATATAATTTGGAAAAGGCCGCTTTTCAAGAAGGCATTGAGAATGAAGTTGAAAGGATCCGTCAAAAAGTCATGAAATCGATTGAAGAGGAAAAAGATATACCAGGAGATACATCTCTTCAAAAGCCAGAGTTAGAGTCGGAAGATTTTTCATCTGCGGCACCCGGAAACATGGACGAATATATCCGTTCAGTACAACAAAAGATTTCCCGTGCGATGGCTTATCCAGAGGAAGCCCAGGAATTCGGATGGGAAGGCGTTGTAAAAGTGGAAATGTTGATCTTGGATGACGGAACCCTGGCCTTTTCCCTTATTAAGGAATCTTCAGGATATGAAGTCTTTGATAAAGAAGCTTTAAAGATCATTAAAAAAAGCGCCCCGTATGGAGAGTTCCCTCCAGCATCAAATATGAAAGAGATGAGCATAACCATTCCTATAGTCTTTAATCTGAAAGAGATATAATCTATGAGCGCAAGAACAATTACGGTTTTTAGCAATAAAGGCGGTGTTGGAAAAACCTTTATTACTGTCAATTTGGCTACAGCTTTGTCTATGGCCGGCAAAAAAGTTCTATTGTTAGATCTGGATTTTCAAGCCGGGCAGGATATGGCACGGATGATCAATGTGACGCCAAAACATTCTATCGCCGATGTTGTTTCGGTCCTCGAGCACGACGATAGCCCCGATATGATCAAGAATTACTCTACGGTCTATTCCACCGGATTAAGTTTTTTGCCGGTTATTAAGAACACGAAACAATTAGGGGTAGTAAATCCAGAAAGCCTGAACGCTTTTCTTGCCAAGGCGGCAGAATATTTTGACTATATTATCGTAGATGCAGGCAAAGGATACAGCGAATCGTTGATCACGGTTTTTGATTTTTCCAACCTTTTATTGTTAGTGGCTACTCCGGATATTCTCGCGGTTTATCAGATCAAGTCAACTTTGGATGTCCTGCAAAGCCTGCAATATCCGACTAAAATGATCAAGCTTGTACTTAACCGTTCTGAAAGCCGTGGCAGTGTTGCCTGGCAAGAGGTTCGTTCAGCCTTACCTTGTGAGATATTCGCACATATTCCCTCAGACGGAAAGATTGTGGGAACGGCATTGAATCGAGGGATTCCCTGTGTTGTGGATAATCCTAAAAGCCGTGTTTCAGAATCCTTTGCGAAAATGGTCAAATTGCTTCGTCTGGAGGATATCTATGTGGAAGCCACGGGAGGAGAAGAACGGGACCAGAGCCTTACCATCAAAACCGAAGAACCAGGAGATTTTTGGAAGAAATTCGGAGTAACCCAAGGCGCCCATTTAGGGGATCGTATTTTTACTAAAGAGGAAGATGCGATTATTTCGATCAAGAAAAGAGTGCATGAAAAGTTGGTGGAACGATTAAATCTGGAAGGGATTACAGTGGATGCCTTGAGCGACCCGCAATCAGCCCTGGAGGTAAAGAAGCGGGCGGAAACCGTTGTGGCCAGTATCTTAGCCGAAGAGTCGGGTGGAAAGCTTGCTTCGCATGAGCAACGGGTTGAATTAGTCCAGGATATTGTCAATGAGGCCTTTGGCTTAGGGCCATTAGAAGATCTTTTGGCAGATCCGGATATTACGGATATTATGGCTAATAATCAGGATGAAATTTATGTAGAAAAAAGGGGAAAGTTGGTTTTTACGAATAAACGTTTTATTTCTAGGGATAAGATGCGCGCTATCATTGACCGCATTATCGCTCCTTTGGGCAGGCGGATTGATGAATCTACACCAATGGTAGACGCTCGCTTACCGGATGGGTCACGTGTTAATGCGATCATCCCTCCTTTGGCGTTAAATGGACCTATGCTTACGATCCGAAAATTCGGACAAGAACGGTTGACCAGTGATGATCTTTTAAATAAATATAAAAGCTTGAACAAAGATATTGCGGCTTTTTTAAAGGCCTGCGTGCAAGGAAGAAAAAACATGATCATTTCCGGAGGAACGGGCGCTGGAAAAACGACGGTACTTAATGTTGTTTCGGAGTTTATCCCTGATGGGGAGAGGATCATAACCATTGAGGACGCAGCTGAGTTACGCCTGAAGAAAAGCCATTGGGGCCGGCTGGAATCCCGGCCATCCAACGTGGAGGGAAAGGGTTCGATCACCATTAGAGACCTCTTTATCAATACCTTGCGTATGCGGCCTGATCGCATTGTTATCGGGGAATGTCGTGGTCCGGAAGTCCTTGACATGCTTCAAGCGATGAACACAGGACATGATGGGTCTTTGACCACTTTGCACGCAAACTCCACACGCGATGCTATTACACGTCTGAGTTCGATGATCCTTTTAAGCGGGTTAGAGCTACCTATTAGGGCGATCAATGAAATGATCGCATCTGCTCTTGATTTGGTTATTCATGTTGCCCGTTTTTCGGATGGGACACGTAAAATTACGGGGGTTACCGAGGTTGTGGGCCTGACACCGGACAGGATGGAGGTTGCGCTTAAGGATGTTTTTATTTTCAATAATAAAGGTATCGGCGCAGATGGTTTTGTTATGGGAAATTATGAACCTACGGGGTATGTTCCGATTTGTTATGATGATCTGGTCACCCGGGGCTTAAAATTGGATAAAAGTTTGTTTGAGAAGAAACCACCGGATCAAGTAAAACCAGAAAAGCCTGCCATTGCGCCAAAATCCGCACAGCCGGTAAAGCCAAAAGAACAATCCCAACCTGAAGATGCCTTGAAAGAACAACCAGAGAAAAAAGACGATCCGGGATCAAAATAAAAGTTGAAAATTTTTAATCTCACCCAAAATAATATTATTGCCGAAGACGCCGGAGTAGCCGACACGTTTTTATCCCGGATGGTCGGACTGCTTGATCGTAAACATCTCTCCAAAGAAGAGGCCTTGGTTATTACCCGCTGTAATTCTATTCATATGTTCTTTATGAAATTTCCTATTGATGCTGTTTTCCTAAACAAGACCAATAAGGTTGTCGGACTTACAGAAGATATTAAGCCGTTTCAGTTGAGTAAAATTTTTTTTCAAGCCAGTTATGTGATAGAGTTATCTTCCGGCACTATTTCTGAAAAAAATATTTCTTTAGGGGATGATGTTCTGCTTAAATAAGGAAACTTCAGTAAACACTTCTTGACCTTCTTTTTACCGATTGGTACAATTAGTCAACTCAGAAAATGTCCATTCTGAAAACATATTAAATTCTTGAAAAATAAGGGATTAGAGCAATGGGAGTAGTGCACAAACTTAAAGAAGAAGTGGTTGCCTTTATTTTACACGAAAAAAAAGACAATCCGGATATCAGTTGTCGTGCTTTAGCCCAATTAGCCGCAGAAACCTTCTCTATTAATATTGCGAAATCTTCGGTAAATAATATTCTCAAAAAGGCCCATCTGAGCTCTAAAGTTGGCAGAAGGGCTGAACGGAAAAATAATGAAAAAAAATTTCAAATTCCTTCCCGGAAAAAAGAGCAATTATTAAAAAGCATAAAGCAACATAAAGAACTTGAGACAGAGCAGGACGTTTCCCAAAAAAAGGCTTTTGCCACAGAGAAAAAAGAGAAGAAGGCAAGCGATATTCACCAGAAACCAGCAAGCAATCCTGTTTTAGCGTTAGAATCGTGCAACCAAAAGGAAAAGCAGAAAGAAGGGGTTTCTAACGAGAGGGCTATGGTGACCTTTTCTGGGAAAGCTTCAAAGGCCGGCCCTGTTAAAAACAAAGGATTAGGAAGCATAGTTCTTTTTTCTTTATTGCGGGAGATTACGCCAGAGTCCTTTTTAGGGCGATTTTGCAAAGAACATTTTCCGGACCGATTTCAGAATATTCCTTTAAAGGAGTTTGATCGGTATG
>JAGYNW010000133.1 GCA_018399915.1 Candidatus Omnitrophota bacterium | reverse complement strand
AACACACTCAAAAGCCAAATCCTGGGTTTAAATTCCAAGATTATCGTATGGGTTCCTTTGTTTAGCCAAATTCCACGTTGACAGTAGTTAACTCGTAAAATCGTTTTTTGTTTTCCATTAACAACCGCTTGCCATCCAGGATACCAAATATCTGTTAAGACCAACATAGACGGTTTTTTAATTGTAACATTAATCTTAATTCGATTAGGATTAGTAAAATCTGCCGAATGAATTTTGTTAATTTTCTGAAGATGGTTGAAGTGTGCTAGATATTCTTGATGTTTAATTGTATGATCAGGGATAAATTTGTTTGAATCTAGTAACACAGATTCCCGCAAATCACTGTCTACTAAAAGAAGAAGTTGTTCTTCGGGGGAAGCCTTTATTATAGTATCTAAGGTATACACACGTGGTAACGCATCAGAATTAATATGAAGAAATTTTTCAGATAGACCTTTCAGTGGCACACATTTTTCATTAGAAAATATTTCTTCCTGCTGGCTGCTAACAAAATATTTAACGGAGAAATTATTAAGAAAACCGATTTCTTTAGGCAAAAATGGGTATGTATATAAATCATAATTAATTGGGACGCCATAAGCTTTTTCAATGGCACGCTTAAATCTCTTTTCCATTGGATAAATTCCATATCCCATCAAAGCAAACCTAATCTTGGATTTGTTTAAATATACAAAATTATCATAATAAGGATTATCAGTAGCGACACGGAAACTGGAATCATCGGCTATAAATGGTAACTGAGTAGTCATGAGTTGTACCATAAAATGATCAGTAGGTTTGACATATCGAAAATGTTCTGCTGCAGGTGATCGGAAAGTAAATGTCGTTTTATAGAATGCCATCATGCCAAAAATTAAACATTCCATTACAACAATCACACATAGCCAATAGCCAAATTTATGCGGGGCAAGCACATAAACTCCCATTATTAAAAAAAATGAAAGAAGTAGCCAATACACAAGCGAGCTGACAACAGGATATAATGGAACGCGCCGTTCATATAAATCAAAAATGAAAGAATATTTTGTGTTCGTTTCTTTTGAAAGTTGCAGCTGAATAGCATTAATATGGTCTTTAAAAATCCAATGATCATCAAACTTATAAAGAAGGCATTCCCGTCCATGCCAATAACCAAATTGGCCTGAACCTTCTTGCGGCACGATCCAAACAAATTTATTAGGTGGAATATCTACTGCGATGTCAATCCATCCATCTTCGTCTGATCGATAATGTGCCGCGAGTGTACCTTTATGCGGTAAGGCATGGTGATCTTTCGCATAGCGCACCTCTCCACTAGATTTTCCCATTAAAAACAATCGAACATTTTTAACCCTGTCAATTCTTGGGGTGTAAAGCCCGAAAGGCTGATTAGCTGGGAGCAATCCCTCTAATTTTTGATTGCGATGTCCCCACAATAAAGAAGTTCTATTCCAATTGATAGGTAAAAATAGAATTAAACTTAATACAGCAAAACATATAAGCACATAAATAAGCACCCATTTTTTTAACTTTGGTTTTTTAACTATAAGTTTTTGATTAAATAAATATGTGAAACTTATAGCTATTAATATGCTTGAGGCAAAACACTGGACCGTTCGATAGCGGATAGGAAAAGGTATTCCCCTTACAATAGGAATCCATCCTAAAAAGAAATTATAGGCGGGGGAATTCTTGCCAAGCGCAAATGCAATAGCTAAAATATAAAGGAGAAATGCGACAATAGCATACCGTTTATGAACTTTATTAACTTCAAGCGATGAAGAACAAATAAAAGGTATCAGAATCCCTAAGAACACCATTAAGGTAATGCCCATTCCCCCTGTAAGATTGGCCTCACAAAAGGTTAAAGGTTTATATATAAAATTCGTTCCTGTGATGCTGCCAAAAAGGTTCGGAATAAAAAGGGTTACCAAATAAGGAAGAGACAAATTATGCGAGTCCAATAATAAGGACTGCTCCATATTTAGATCAGTATATAAGTTAGTGTTTTTTAATGTGTGGAATAGGGGCATCCAATATGTGGCGCTTAAACAAATTCCTAGAAAAATTACTCCAGAGAAAATTACAAGAGGTTTCCAAAATTTAATTCTTTTAAAACGCCCGTTTAGACTGACCACAGGATTTGATATTAGAAAAGCTCCCCAAATCATCATAATGTAAATCATAAAATGAGGTCGTCCCGCCAGTATAATAAAAGAAAAAATTAATCCGCCTAAAAATAATTTTCCAATATGCCATTTTTCAACTGTTTTTAAATATATATAGATTAACCATGGTAACCATCCAAGCATTATGATTGAACTCATGGCTCCGTAATAATAAACAAATACCGGACTATAAATATAGGTAATAGCTCCTATGGTTGATGCGGCATGACTGCATTTTACAATTTCTTTGAGTAAAATAAACATTCCCAGAGCAGCTAAAAAATAATGGATAGCCAGTGGTAAAATGCTAATTTCAATAAAAGCTTCGTCTAAGTTGTTAAGATTAGCATTTAAATAAAAGAACCAAAGCGGATAATAATTTCCACCAGCTGCGGTTAAGGAATGGTTATCCGGGACAGACCCGCCCCAGATTTGAGGATTCCATAAAGGTATGATACCGTTTTGTAAATTATAAGCGAACGAGAATTGTTCAGGAAATTCTGACATGCCAAGGTCATCATGATAAATGCCTTGCCACCCCATGAAAGCTGGCGCGAAAAGGATAGTAACCGATACAATTAATAAAATGACTGAGAGACTTACTTTTTTATCCATTTTTCAATATTAACTTTAATAGAATGAATATCAAGTTCATAGATTGATTGCAAATATTCGCGTGTACCATATTCCTTGCAAAATCGATCGGGGATACCCATTATTTTTAATTTAGGTTTGTATTCTTTTACAGCAAATATTTCAGAAATTGCGCTACCGATCCCCCCGATAACAGAATGTTCTTCTAAAGTAATGACATAAGGAATTTTATGAATAACGTTCCAAATCGCTTTTTCATTAAGCGGTTTTATGCGAAATAAGTCAATGACACCAACGTCAATTGATTGTTCGCGAAGAACTTCAGCAACTTTCAATGCATTGTAAACCATCCTCCCTGTTGCAATAATATATAAATCTTTTCCTTCACATATTATGGAAAGTCCTTTGTTAAGATTGATATCCTTTTCCTTTTTGTATATAAGGGGTAATCCTGTCCGGTCAAGCCGGATGTAACGGGGACCCATTTGGTATTTGTCGATGGTTGCCATTAACCGCGCAATAGCTCCATCAGAGGGACAATAAATTGTCATATTGGGTAAAGCTCGCATAATACCAATATCTTCTGTGCCATGGTGGGAGGCGCCCAGTGTGGAATAATCTACACCAGCTCCGATACTCACTATCGTAACAGGTAAATTCATGCAACATAAATCAATCCTAATTTGCTCGAGGCAACGCATTGTGACGAAAGGTACAATAGAATACACATAGACAATTTTCCCACTTAAAGCTAATCCGGCAGCGACTCCAATCATATTTTGTTCAGCAATGCCGATGTTTATATATTGATTCCCCAATTTATTTTTGAAATCATCATGGCAGATTGCTCCTATATCAGCTGTCATTAATAAGATATCTCGATTTTTTTCAGCTTCATGGAAGAGAGATTGAAAAAAATAATCACGCATTCCTTTTGACCAATGCAAAGGCATAGGATGTTCTCCTTTTCAATTGATACAGAACGCCACAGTTAAAGTAGCGTTTTCTTCTAAAAGATGCTGTTTCGATTCCAGATTGTCCTGAGGGAGCTTTGAAGGAATTTTATCAAATCTTTTAGTTGTCAGCAAATGTCCCGCCCGAGCAAAGTATTCAGCATCTTTGCATTTATCTGCAGGGCATTTGAACAGACAGATAAATGTTTTCTGAATTTTTTAGTGATAGCTATAGTCATACCACAGGCATAAAAAGTTATTATATGACATTTTTTAATTCATTGTAGGCAATCTTTAATTTTTCCTCAGACGGGACTCGGTAATGCCAGATAGGATTATTTTCCATGAAAGACACTCCCTTGCCCTTTATCGTTGATGCAATAACCACTAAAGGTTTTGTGGAAAATCGCAGCCGCATTTTTGTAAATACCGATAGAAGACTTTTAATGCAATGCCCATTAATCAGGATAGTCTCCCAACCAAAAGCCTCCCATTTTTTTTTAAAAGGATCGATATTAAGATAATTCTTAAGAACATCGGTTGCCGATAGTCGGTTATAATCAACAAAAACAATCAAATTATTCAATTTGTGAGCAGAAGCAAACATGGCAGCTTCCCAAATAGATCCTTCATGGCATTCCCCGTCGCCTATTAAGATGACAGATAAATATTTCTGATGATCAAGCTTTGCGCCTAATGCTATTCCGGCACCTATAGACAGTCCATGACCCAAAGAACCTGTAAAAGTTTCAACTCCAGGAAGGGAATTTTCCGGGTGTGCCCCTAATCGACTGCCATCTTTTGTGAAACTTTCCAAGTCAGCCATGGGAATAAATTCTTTAGTGGCCAGAACGGTATACAGAGCAAGAGCGGCATGTCCTTTGCTGAGAATAAACCGATCACGCCCCTCCCATTGAGGATCATGGGCCTTAACGTTTAACCCCCCTCCTAGATAAAGGGCGACAAGAATTTCGATACAAGAATATGAAGGGGCGATATGTGCCGCACCAACGTTAACGGCGATATCAAGAATTTTTTTTCTGATCGCCTGAGATTGTATTTTTAATTGTCGAATTTTATTCACGATATGTTCCTCAGACTTTTTTATTTAATAACCACCTTTTCACAAAACGATGACTTAAAGTAATCCAACTGGTATCTAACACTTTATCTAATGCATCGACAGCTTGATCTATTTCTTCCTTGGTTATTATTAAAGGAGGAGAAAATACGATAAGGTTACGCCTTGTG
This sequence comes from Candidatus Omnitrophota bacterium, assembly GCA_018399915.1. GTDB lineage: Bacteria > Omnitrophota > Gorgyraeia > Zapsychrales > Zapsychraceae > M55B153. The sequence continues at coordinate 928 of JAGYNW010000133.1, read as the reverse complement.
AATCCCAAATAAATTAAAATATTATATGTGTGAAACAATTCTGACAATATAATCGCTCCCGTTAGTGCGTACAATGAAAGCATTTTATCGGGTAATATTTTCTGAATCACTGGTTTTATCGATTTTATCGCTGGTTCTATCTCGACACCCCATAAAAGACCTCGGCCGCGGATATCAATAACACGACTACTATGTTTTTCTTTGAGTTTGTAAAGACGACTTTCAAAATACTTACCCAATTGTTCTGACCTCTCGACTAAATGGTCATCTTTGATAATGTTAATAGCCTCAACAGCCGTTGCGCATTCCTCGCTCATTCCACTATAAGTCGAAGAATGTATCATTGAATCGGATGTTTTTCCATATGCCTTAATGTACACAGGTTTTCGTGTCGTATAACCGGCAATGGAAGCTTTCCCCCCACTGAATGCCTTAGAATAGCAAACAATATCCGGAATAACTTGCTCAGACTCGAAAGCAAACCAGAATCCTGTCCTCCCAAAGCCTGTATATATTTCATCCATAATCATGAGTACATTATATTCCGTACAAAGTTTACGTACCTTTGTAAGATAATTTTTAGGCGGGAAAATAATACGCGTGCCATGTATGGCTTCTAAAATAAATGCGCACAAATCTGTTTCATGTGAATTTTTAGAGCATCTGGCTTGAAATAAGTTTTCTAAAGCATTGACGTCTCCGTAAGGAACTTGATAACACTTATCTAAAAGTTGAAAATGGTGTCGATTTTCTTCTAGGCTAGAAACAGACATGGCCGCATGTGATTTGCCATGGAAAGAATGATCGGTATAAACTATTCCTACTTTCTCATGACCAGCATATTTTTGAGCTAATTTAAGCGCTCCTTCAATAGATTCAGACCCGCTTCCACAAAAAAAAGAATATTGTAAATCGCCCGGCAATATAT
>JAGYNW010000132.1 GCA_018399915.1 Candidatus Omnitrophota bacterium | reverse complement strand
GAGACCATCTCGCTGCTGTTTCATCACATTCATTAAAAAACGATTTACAGTATTCGGTCGTATCTCCGCGGCCCTCTTCTGTTTGCAATTTAATGTCGCGCGGGTTCGCTCCCATTTCCGCCCAAAATAGATTTGCCCCTGCCAAAGCCCCCAAGGTACAGGGTTCATGCGTGCAATTACCGGTAACGGTTCTGGGCATCCCCAGACGGGTAACAGCCACAATTTGCGCCATTCGCAGTTCGCTGATCATGCCCCGCTTAGCGATCTCAGTGCCGGGAATAGAGATTCGTCTGGCCGCTCCGCTGAATACAGGCCGGATGGAAGCTGTAAAAACGATCATTTCAGCAAGTTCTTCATTGGTGTGTTCCGGTCCGACCGGTTCAATACATGTCCCGATTTGCAATCCGGCCTCCTGAAAATTACGTATGCTTGCCTTTCGCCTTTCGGGTAATATCATAGTATCTTTTCCTTCTCTCAACCTGAGCGCGTGGTACACCCCCGCATATCCGGCTTGACCCAATCGCTCGGCCTCTTTCAGGGACTGATCCCCGACATTAGCGACCATGATGGTTTCCGGTTTTAATTTTCCACGAATTTCCTGTGACAATTCAATGAATTGATCAAAGTTAAACGCTGCTGTTATCATCATATAAATCGCATTGGCCCCGCTGGCTTCAAAATGCAGGGCATACGCAACCGCTTCTTCAGAGCTTAGTTGGGTTCTTTCTGAAAATATTTTATTGGTCGCCGCAAACGAACAAAAAAGGCAATTGCAAGAACAAGGAGCAAGATTCAACGCAAACTGAGCATGTATCTCAGCCTGTCCGACGCTCAACTCTTTTGAAAGGCGATTGGCCTCTGCCATTACCATATAAGACTCCGTAGAGAGAGGATCAAGGCTTAATAAGAAAATCAATTCATCTCGTTCAAGCGTTAACCCATCACGAACCTTTTTTATTAAATCCATGGTCTTCATTTGACTTTTCCTTTCTCTGTGTTCTTTTCTTTACTAAAGCGCGTTTTAACAAACTGATAAATTGCCGGCACAGCGATGATCAAAGCCATCAGACCGATCGCGACGAGAAACTTGGGAGCTAAAATATCCTTAAAGGTCTTAATATCACCCAGGCTGCCTCCGAAAAAAGCGGAAATAACGACGCCGGGAATTAAACCAAAGAATGTTGCAAAAAAATAATCCTTAAATTGAATGCGGGACAACCCTGCGGCATAATTTAACACCTCATAAGGAACAAGCGGTACCACACGAAAAAACAAGATGGTCATGAATCCCTTTTGCACCAACTTCTGGTCAAGATCTTTAAACTTTCCCTTCAGCATCTTTTCGATCAATCCTCTGCCAAAATACCTCGATATCATAAACGTGGCGGATGTCCCGATCATAGCACCTGTCATCAGATAAACCGCGCCCCATACCTCTCCAAAGGCCAATCCTGCCGCCAGAGAAAGGCCCGCGATAGGCGGAACGATCGAAATTGTGTTCAAGGTATACGCAATAATATATGCCAATACTGCAAGCCGGCCAAAAGACTGAATAAAATCACGAAGAGCGGCCGGCTTTAAAGACGAAAGGTTGATACATTGACAGTAAACCAGCCACCAGATCCCAACAACGATCATGATCCCGGTCAAAAGTTTTAAAATCCGTTTTTTAGGCACGCTCACATTTTATTTCCTTTTAAAGAAATTTAAGAAATAATTTTAAGATACTCTTGATCCATCCCTTATCCATAATCTCAAAATAATACTGGTCTGCGGAACGCTTGACCACTTGGGCAAGCGTGGGATAAATATGAATTGCGGAGCTTAGACTCCCGATCTTCCACTTTGATGTCTTTGCCAAAACATATTCATGAATGATCTCACCCGCGCTGGCACCCACAATATGCGCACCAAGGATAAAGCCCTTTTTGTCTGTGATTACTTTAGCCAGGCCCTTTTCTTCCGCATCCGTAACCGCCCTGTCATTCTCACAATAAGCGGAACGGTAAACTTTTATGCCCTCATACCTCTTGCGGGCTTCCTCCTCAGTTAATCCCACACGCGCCAACTCAGGATCCGTAAAAGTACACCACGGCACAGCATCATAATTCACTTTTCTCTTAAAAGGGAACAAGGCGTTACCGGTTGCAATGATTGCCTGATACTCAGCCATGTGGCTGAACTGATACGGCCCGGCCACGTCTCCACAGGCATAAATATTGGAAGCGGAAGTCCGCAGCGTCGCATCGACCTTAACGCCTTTCCCGGAATATTTGACTCCGGCTTTTTCCATGTCGAGCCCTTGCACATTGGCAGCACGGCCAACCGCGACAAGAACTTTTTCCGCTGTAACCGTTGAAGGCTTTTTATCGTTACCTTCAATGGTTACCACAGACAATTTCCCTTCTTGCACGACCCTGACCGCTTTGTATCCAACATGGATCTTTATCCCAAGCCGCTTAAGTTCCGCAACCAACACATCCGCGACCTCTTTATCTTCACGGGCCATCAAACGGTCGGCCATTTCGACAATAGAGACTTCAACCCCCAGCTTCGCGAAGGCTAAAGAAAGTTCCATCCCGATGGGGCCTCCGCCGAGCACAGCCAAAGAGCGCGGCAACGATTTAAGCGAAAACACATTTTGATTAGTCAGGTAGTCAATATCCTGAAGCCCTTCAATCGGCGGGACCATGGGATGGGAGCCTGTGGCCAAGATAAAACGCTTGGCGCGCATTCGTTTTCCATCCAGATCAAGGGTATGACTATCGATAAACGCAGCAGAGCCAAATAATATTTTGATGCCCCGCTCTTCAAAAACTTCTGGTGGATGATGTTCACTTATCTTTTGAACAACATCTCTGACATGCTGCAGAACCCGGGAATTATCTAATTTCAAATCTGGGTCAGCAGATATCCCGAATTCTTCCAGCCGCTCAACCATTGAATAGACATGCGCAGACTTTAAAAGGGTCTTTGACGGCACACATCCATCCCACGTACAGTCTCCCCCCAGTTTGTTCTTTTCGATTAACGCGGTTTTCGCGCCTAAAGACGCGCCCCCGGTTGCCGCGACCAAACCCGCCGCGCCGCCCCCAAGCACAATCAGATCATAATCAAAATGCATAATGCTCCTCCTCTCCCGAGCTTCTTTGCCTGCCCACTGACCCGACCTCTTTTGTTTTCTTTTTTTCCATAATTTCTATGCGATGACTCACAAGACAGGATTATTTTCTAAGAATGATTTTGTGTGCGCGGCAAAATCCTTATCCTTGCTTTTGCGTAAATCCTCCCGCAAGCGCTTTAGCCCTGAGGCATCATCAACATCATACCATTCTTTAAGCAACATGGTTGTTTTCTTTAATAACCGCGTATTATCTAGTGTATTCTTCAAAACCGAAGCCGTGCTCCAGGCAACACCTTGAAATATCTCCTCGCACGGCTCTTTCATCCCGATCAAATAATAGCCTCCATCCACACAAGGGCCGATAACCACATCCTTGCGAGTCAGTGCCTGAAACGCTCTTTCAATCATCCTGCGCCCTAAACTGGGTGAATCCGTACCAATGATCACGGTTTGAGATGATCCCCTTTCACGGGCATAAAGAAGGGCATTATACATCCTTTCCCCGAGTGAATCGCCCTTTTGTTTTACCATCTCAAAGCCATCAGCCATGCTATTCAGAATGTGGGGCGTCTTTGCCGAAGAAAAGGCCAATATTGTTCGTGTATTTTTTATCATTCGACTTACCGCCAGTGTATCTTTGACAAAGGCCCTATATAGCCTGACACGATCCTCATCTGAAAAACGTCCCTTCAAACGCGTCTTTACCTTGCCCGGGACAGGTTCCTTGGCAAACACGATAAGCGCGCGTTGCGCCCGAGAAAATCCCTTAGGTGACCTGAAAGAACCATAATCAGCGTGGGTCATCGTATATCCTCATACCCTTTCTGGATTTTCTCCAAAGGATATCCCAATTTGAACATCATCAAGAAAGTATTGAATAGCAACATTGTCCGTAAAATACCGCATTTTTCCCATCTCCGGGGGGAAACCATGATCTTATCTGGAAGAACAGCGGTCTTTCCTTGACCTTTGAGTTTTTGCGTAAAAAGCACATCTTCAAAAACAGGCACATCAGGAAAGCCGCCTAACTGTGCGAAGACATCCTTACGGACGAATATACCCTGATCCCCGTAAAAGATCTTTGTCCTGCGGGCCCGGTTATTGCCTTGCCATTCGATCAATCGAAAAATAAAACCTTGCTTGTCAATACGCTGAGTTAAACAACCTCCCAACGTTTGACCTTCCCGGATTTCCTTCTCAATGCTTTCGATGGCTTTGGGAACTATCGCGTTATCCGCGTGTAAAAATAATAAAATATCATGACGTGCTTTTCTGGCCCCTGTATTCATCTGCTGGGCTCTGCCCTTTTCTGATACGAAAACAGTCCCGCATTTTGAAGCAAGCGCAACACTTTTATCCGAACTGCCTCCATCCACAAAAACAAGTTCTGAAGCCCGGGACAATTCCGCAAACCCGGAAAAATCCCGAGAGAGAACCTCTTCTTCATTGATTATAGGTACAACTATAGAGATCATCGCTTTATCTTATTATCATTTTTACCCATGGCCTTTGGCCCTTCGCACAGAAGTTCCAAATACATAAAAGGGGAATATAAAATGCCCGACAGACAATGGCCTCTCCTTTTATGTGTAAGTTTTAATTTTTTATCCTATGCCTACAAAAGACCCATGTCAATCATTTAAGCATGCAGCGCATGCGCGATTTATCTTCTTTATAATTTTCTAATCATCATTTAAAAGAAAGGACCAGTGCTCCTCTATCCGTCTTTATCTCAAGCAAGACATCAAAAAAAGGCTTAAAAAGGAAACGGTTTCTTCAAAGACGAGTTCATCTCTTTTATTATTTCTTTTAAATGTTACTATTAGAATACTTAAATACACAAACCTAGTTAATTACTAGCGCGAAGTTAAACAGAGGAATCTTATGCTCCATTCGATCAAATCCGCCATTTTCAAAATGTCTTCCTTGTTCACTCTTTTTTGCTTTTCTTGGTGTGCGTTGATACCTTCTCCAGTGTTGGCAGAAATATCCTTACCGTTTTTGCCTACGATAGGTGATCGTGTGGAGTTAAGTCGCCGATATGAACCCCCCATTATGCAAGGTATGCGTTTTTTCGCCAATGACCCCTTTCGGTTTGACTTTATTATTGACAAAGGAGATAGCGTTTATAATGACCTGGCCTTTAAAGGTCAGGCCGATACGCTAATCAAATATTTTTTAACCTCTTTAACCATCCCGAAAGAAGACCTATGGGTTAATTTATCACCAAATGAGAAAAACCGTATCGTTCCCAATGCCTTTGGCATAACCGAGATGGGCAAAGATATGCTGGCCCAGGATTATCTTTTAAAACAATTAACTTCATCTTTGCTATACCCGGAAGACGAACTGGGAGAAAATTTCTGGGAGAAAGTTTATTTTCAGGCTCAACAAAAATTTGACACTACCGATATCCCCCTAAATACCATCAATAAAGTATGGATCGTACCAGAAAAGATCGTGATCTATGAAAATACCGATGCCATATACATCACTGAAAGTAAGCTCAAAGTCATGCTGGAAGAAGACTATTTGTCCGCCAAGGCCTCCCTCGAAGAAGACGAGCAGCTTTCCGGGAGCAATACAGTAGACAAAGCGCTTACGGCAGGCGGTAATCGACAAACGGTGGAGGCAAGGAAACTAACATCAGATATTATCCGGCAAATCATCATCCCGGCTGTGGAAGAAGAGGTTAACCACGGCGAACACTTCACCAAACTGCGCCAGATGTACCATTCCATGGGCCTAGCCACCTGGTACAAACGCAAAATGAAA
>JAGYNW010000131.1 GCA_018399915.1 Candidatus Omnitrophota bacterium | reverse complement strand
TCCATTAATTATTAATAATATTTCAATTATTATTTGATTAAATAATTGCTTATGGTGCGCTGCCTAAAATGCTTAAAAAATCTTTAATAGAAAAATTTGACGGAAAGGGGAAAAGTTTTTATAATATTTCCATTCTTTTAAAATTCAAGAACTTATGATCACCACAACATAACTAAGAATAAAACCGTTTCCATTTAACTGAGAAATCAATCAACATTATCACAACGCAAAGGAACCTGAAGAATGACACAAACCATCAATCTTGCAAAAAAAGACATCCCAAAACAATGGTACAATATTGCCGCTGACTTGCCGAGTCCCCCGCCACCGATCCTGGGACCTGATGGCAAACCCATTACCCCGGATATGTTAGCGCCGGTCTTTCCCATGAATCTGATCGAGCAAGAAGTCAGCACAGAAAGATGGATTGATATCCCGGAGGAAATCCTTGAAATCCTTTCCTTATGGAGACCCGCACCTTTAAAACGCGCCACGCGTTTGGAACAATACTTAAAAACACCTGCCAAAATTTATTATAAAGATGAAAGTGTCAGTCCCGCGGGCAGTCATAAACCCAATACCGCGGTAGCACAAGCATGGTATAATAAACAATTCGGTATTGAAAAACTCACAACCGAGACCGGGGCCGGGCAATGGGGAAGCGCATTATCGTTTGCCTGCAGCCTTATCGGGTTAGAGTGCAAAATTTATATGGTCCGGATCAGTTTTGATCAAAAACCGCTCAGAAAAACCATGATGCGTGTTTGGGGCGGCAAGTGTTTCGCCAGTCCAAGCCCCCACACGAATTTTGGAAGAGAGATCTTGAAAAAGATGCCAGATACTCCGGGAAGTCTTGGCATCGCCATCAGTGAAGCGATTGAAGATGCCGTAAATGACACCTCAGGAAAAACACGCTATTCGCTAGGAAGCGTGCTTAACCATGTCATGCTCCACCAAACCGTGATCGGACTTGAAGCTAAAGAACAACTCAAACTCATTAATGAAAAACTCCCGGATGTGATCATTGGATGCGCCGGGGGAGGAAGCAATTTCGCAGGACTCGCTTTTCCGTTCCTTTACGACAAAATAAACGGTGCGGATATCACGATCATACCCACAGAACCGACGGCTTGCCCCACTTTGACCCGGGGGCCATTTACCTATGATTTCGGCGATACCGCCTGCCAAACACCTTTAATCGCCATGTATACCTTGGGCCACAATTTTGTTCCACCGCCAATCCACGCGGGAGGACTCCGCTATCATGGCATGTCTCCTCTCGTCAGCCACGCGACAAAATTAGGTCTGTTTCAACCAATGGCTTTGGATCAACTTAAATGTTACCAGGCAGCATTAACCTGGGCCCGGACAGAAGGAACCATTTGTGCTCCGGAAACCAGTCACGCGATCGCTTGCGCCATTGATCAAGCCAATAAAGCTAAAGATGAAGGCAAAGAAAAGGTCATATTATTCAACTACAGTGGTCATGGCCTAATGGATTTAATGGGATATGAAAAATTCCTGGATGATCAATTAACCGAATATCATCTTCCTGAAGAGTATTTGAATAAATCTTTAGAATCGATTAAAGATCTGCCTCAAGTATAAGAGTAACATTAATCAGGAAGGAACTGCATATGCCTGTTGCAAAAATCGATGGCCCTCCATTGCCTATTGAAAAAAAACGTGTGCTTATCAAAGAGATCACAGACGCCATGGAAAAAGCTTATCAATATCCACGATCTGTTTATGGCGTGATTATCAAGGAGAATTCGCCGGAAAATGTCGGTTCTGGAGGAATAATAATTGCTGATAAAATTAAATCAGCCCAAGGAAAGTAGTGCGACCATGAACGTCGTTATTATCGGAGCTTCTAATAAACCTCACCGCTATTCCTATCAAGCGTTAATGCTTTTGAAAGAAAAGGGCCATACGGTCATTCCTGTTCATCAAAGAATTAAAGAGATAGAAGGGATACCTGTTTACAAAAACCTTGCTGAGATTAAACAGAATATCGATACATTAACGATGTATGTCAACGCAGACATATCCCAAACACTCATGCCTGAAATCCTGGCTCAAAAACCCAAACGGATAATCTTTAACCCCGGTTCCGAAAATCCTGAATTGAGTCTCCACGCAAAAAAACAAGGAACCGAGGTCCTTCATGCCTGTACATTGGTCCTTTTAAAAACTGACCGCTTTTGATAGAAAGACGCTGAATATCTTGAAATTTTAAAGAATAAATAAATTATTGACAAATGATACCTTTGTGGTATCATTTGAATCAAGTAAAAAATCATCACTATGAAAATACATTACTTACAACATGTATGGTTTGAAGACTTGGGCATTATTGAAACCTGGGCCCGCGCCAATGAATTTTCAATAAGCAAAACAGCCTTTTTTGAAAATCCGACTCTTCCTCAATCACATGATTACGATTGGCTCGTCATCTTGGGTGGCCCCATGAATATCAATGAAGAAGAGCGTTACCCGTGGCTTCGCGAAGAAAAAAAATTCATCAAGACAGCGCTTAAACAGGGGAAGACGATACTGGGAATCTGTTTGGGGGCACAACTGATTGCTGATTGCCTTGGAGCTCAAGTCGATACCAATAAACATAAAGAAATCGGCTGGTTTCCTGTTAAGATTTTTAATCACAAATCTGAAGTGTTTAAATTTTCAGCTGACAAGATCATGGCATTCCATTGGCATCAAGATACCTTTGAGATCCCGTCAAACGGACATTTATTAGCCTGTTCGCGGGCCTGCCCTACACAGGCATTTACATATAATAAGGATAAAGTTATTGGACTTCAATTTCATCTGGAATTAACAGAAGAAGGCATTGACAGGCTTTTAACTGAATGCGGTGATGAATTGATCCGGTCCGAATTCGTTCAAACAGCGCGGCAAATAAAGGAAAAACGCTCTTTAATCATTCAAAGCCAACAAAATATGTATAAATTGTTGGATAATTTACAAATCCAATAAAACCAAAAAAGGGAGGAAATTATGTACTGTTACCAATGTCAAGAAACCGTTAAAAACCAGGGCTGCACCATCAAAGGCGTCTGCGGAAAACCCGGACCAACAGCTGACCTTCAAGATCTTTTAATTTTTCTCTGTAAAGGGATCTCTGTTTTAATTGAAACATCAAAATCGGAAGGACAAAAAATTGACAAAAAATATATTCACTTTATTACCGACAGCTTATTCACAACCATTACAAATGCGAATTTTCATGATGAAAAGATCACACAATTGATTAAAAAAGGTTTAACGTTAAGAGATGAATTAAAAGCATCTGTTCAAGATAAGCCTGAAATTCTTTCATCGGATGTTGTTTCCTGGAGCCCTGCTGACGATAGCGCCTTACTTGAAAAATCACAGGAAGTAGGCGTCCTCAACACGGAAGACGAAGATGTCCGTTCCCTGCGGGAACTTTTAACCTATGGGCTAAAAGGGATCGCAGCCTATGCACACCATGCCCGGATCCTGGGATTTGAAGATGAAAAGATCGATTCCTTTATGACCGAGGCCCTGGCGTCTACCTTAAAAGAATTGAGTGTTGATGAAATGGTGGCCTTGGTACTTAAGGCCGGAGAGACCGCTGTCACAACCATGGCTCTTCTGGATAAGGCAAATACCACAGCTTATGGAAATCCTGAGATATCCAAAGTGAATATCGGCGTGAGAAATAATCCGGGAATCCTGATCTCGGGTCATGACCTCAAGGATATGGAAGAACTCCTCAAACAGACCGAAGGAACCGGCGTTGATGTTTATACACACAGCGAAATGCTTCCTGCAAATTATTATCCGGCTTTTAAAAAATACGATCATTTTGTCGGTAATTACGGAAATTCCTGGTGGAAGCAAAGCGAGGAATTTACATCCTTTAACGGACCGATCCTTATGACTACCAATTGTATCACTCCGGTTAAAGACGCATATAAAGAGAGGATTTTCACGACCGGAACCGCTGGTTATCCAGAGGTAAAGCATATTGAAAGTAACAATGACGATCCTAAAGACTTCTCTGAAATTATTGCTTTAGCCAAAACTTGCGACCGCCTCAAGAGATAGAAACAGGCGAGATAATCGGTGGTTTTGCGCATAACCAAGTACTTGCTTTGGCTGATAAAGTCGTTGAAGCCGTAAAAAGCGGGGCCATCAAACGGTTTGTCGTTATGGCCGGGTGTGACGGCCGTTTCAAAGACAGGACCTATTTTACGGAAGTCGCCCAACAACTGCCTAAAGACACGGTGATCATGACAGCCGGCTGTGCTAAGTATCGTTACAATAAATTGGACCTCGGAGATATTGGAGGCATTCCACGTGTTCTTGATGCAGGTCAATGCAATGATTCTTATTCCTTAGCGGTTATTGCGCTGAAGCTTAAAGATGTATTCGGCGTTGACGATATTAATGAACTGCCCATTTCCTTTGATATCGCCTGGTATGAACAAAAAGCTGTTGCGGTTTTATTAGCATTGCTCTCTCTGGGAGTGAAAGGCATACGATTGGGACCGACTCTTCCGGCGTTCTTATCACCCACGGTTATCGATGTGTTGGTCAAAAACTTTGATATCAAACCTGTCGGGGATGTCGCTGAAGATGTTAACGCGATCATGCAAGGTAAATAATAAGGCTTTCTTTAAAACAGCATGCCGGTTTTTATAAGTAGCGACTTAAGCGCTATGGCCAAAGGAGTGTATCATGAAAAGACAAATAATAAAAATTAATGAAGATAAATGTAATGGATGTGGCCTCTGTGTGCCGAATTGCCCGGAGGGAGCCTTACAGATCATTGATGGCAAAGCCAGGCTGGTTGGAGAATTGCTTTGTGATGGCCTGGGTGCATGTATCGGTAACTGTCCGGAAAATGCGATTTCTATCGAAGACCGGGAAGCCGTGGCTTACGACGAACGCAAAGTCATAGCCAATATTGTCGAGGCAGGAGACGCTGTCCTGACCGCGCACATTAAACATCTCAGAGATCACCGGCAATCCGAATACCTGAATATAGCGCTTCAATATTTGAAAGACAATAATATCCCTGTTCCTGAACTGGAGGTGCCTGAAGACTCTTTGGCGTGTGGGTGCCCCGGCAGCATGACAAAAGATTTCCGTTCTTCCGAAAATCAAAACGCAAGCCCTGATCCAGTACCATCTGTAAGATCCCAATTGCGTCAATGGCCGGTACAACTCCACCTGCTTAATCCCAGGGCGCCGTATTTTCAGGATGCAGACCTCTTAATTGCCGCGGATTGTACCGCATTCAGTTATGGGGATTTCCATCAGCGATTTTTAAAGGATAAAACATTGATCATGTTTTGCCCAAAACTGGATAACGGGATAGATATTTATCTTGAAAAATTAACCTCGATCTTAAAAGAAAATTCTATCAGATCTATAACCGTTGTAAAAATGCAGGTTCCTTGCTGTACAGGCGCATTGAATCTAACTGAACAGGCATTAAAGCAATCCGGTAAAAATATTGTGATAAAAGAATATACCATTTCCATTCAGGGAGAAATCGTATAAAATAGTCATATCTTAATTTTCATTCATTTGACAATATTTTAATTTGCGAAAGGGACTCTCTAAGATGAATATTTTTGGCAAAATCACAGCTTATTTTGTACAAAACAAACGTTTATCTTTATTAATCCTCATCGGGATTATTTTATGGGGACTCATTTCTTTTTCTTTAATGACCAAACAATACAATCCTGATATTGTAGCACCCGCTTTTGCGATACAAGTCGACTTTCCCAATGCCACAGTTGATGAGGTTTACCATTTGGTCACACAACCTTTAGAAGACGTGCTTAACGAGATTCCCGGCATAGAGAACATTTATTCGAAATCCTACCAGGGAGGCCGTTCATCCGTGATCGTGGAATTTTATGTGGGGGAAGACCTCGAAGAAAGCATGATCACA
>JAGYNW010000130.1 GCA_018399915.1 Candidatus Omnitrophota bacterium | reverse complement strand
GCACATAAAGCCATCGCAGAGGCGCCCTGGCGCAAGAAGATCCCTGAGGAAATCTTTTTGAATTATATTTTGCCTTATGCCCAGGTTAATGAACGGCGGGATGACTGGCGCAGAGATTTTTATCAGCGTTTCGCGGCTAAGGCGCAGGAAGCGGAGACCTTGTCCCGGGCTGCGGTCCTATTAAATAAGGACGTTTTTGATGTTCTGGGTGTGCAATATCATGCGACACTAAGACCTAAGCCGGACCAGAGCCCTTATGAATCCATGGAGGCGGGTTATGCCTCTTGCACCGGACTTTCAATCCTGTATGCGGATGCCTTGCGGGCGGCCGGAATTCCCGCGCGTTTAGTGGCCATCCCGCAATGGAAAGACAAAAGCGGTAATCATACGTGGGTTGAGCTGTGGGATGAGGGTTGGCATTTGATGGGCGCCGCGGAATCAACGGCTTTGGGCGAGTCCTGGTTCGCCCGGCATGCGGATAATATCGATCCCCAGAACCCCTTGCACCGGATTTACGCGGCGAGTTTTCAAAAAACGGATCTTTTAATGCCCTTGGTCTGGGACCCAGATAATTCTTATGTGTGCGGGATTGATGTGACGAAAAGGTATTGGGAGATATTAAATAAAGAATAAGGGAGCTTATGGATATTGAAGATATCAGCAAAGGCAGGATTCCCTGGAACAAGGAGGGGTTTCAAGTCGTCAATAAAGAGTTGGCCCGGCTTTTAAACACCCCTAAGGATGATTGGGATTTACATGAGCAGACGATCTCTTTGAAGGATTGGGATCATGAGGCGATTGAATTTAAGCCAAATCCTTTTCAGCCGATGGGGCAAATCTCTCATTTTATGAAGGCCCTGTATCCGGATAAAAAGGAATTTTTGGCGCATTTTTTCCGATATAATAATATGATCCGTTTTTTGAAGGAGCATGAGGAGGCACTGATCAAAGAGGGTTTGATCAAAAGGGGTGAAAAATTTCATATGATCAAAGATGAGCTTCTGGAAAGTCTGTGCCTGTTGCCCTTTACTGTGCTCAGAGAAACCTATGGGGAATTTGAAGATTATTATTATGATTACAGCCAGGTTGTCGATAAATCCTGGGAGTTTATAAGAAAGAATAAAGGCCAATGATCTTTTGTCCTTTTGCCGGCTATCCTTTTATTCGTCTCTTTCCTGATTTCCATTGAACTGAATAATATGAAATTGAGATTTTTGGGCCTGGGGTTCTTGTGTGAATTCTTCTAAGTCTGCCGCTGTGAAGTTCTTGATAACGTCGGTGTTGAGATCATGCAAACGAATTCCCTCGAAATCTGTGAATTGATACAAGGCCAGGGTCTTGGCTGTTGCACTTAGGAGGTTTTCAACCGTATTTTTTGATGGTGGAAACGAACTGCGGGTATATTGGAAGGTGATCCGGTTGTTGATCTGTCCTGCCAGAAATTCGGGAAGGGTCATGGCTGAATAAGCGAGGTGCTTTCCTGTGGTGTCATTTATGATGGCGTTATCTCCCCGGATATCGACGAGATAGCGGGTGTTGGCCTCTTCTGCCGGCAGCTGGATGACAGGGGAAAGGATTTTTTGGATGTCCGGATAATAGAGCGTGGTCTTGGCCTCGATGCCGTTTTGAATGTCGGCGATCACCAGGACAAAAAAATCCGGTGCTTGGGCAATGGGCGTTGCGGGCGTTTCAGCCGATTCATTGCCCACCTCGCTGTAGGCCCTTTGGATATTATACAGAAGGGCTCTTTGTTTGGATTGATACGCATCGGTGTAAGTAGAGATGTAACCGAAATTCTTGTCGTATTTCTTGTCCGGCGCGATATCGTATTCGATATAGAAATGATCGTCTTCAAAGTAGGCGTCTGCGTATTTCAGGGAAAGCCTTTCGGTCGCCTTATTGGACATGGAGCTTTTTTGCCCGGAGGATTTGATGTCGATGATGCTGTGCGTGACCGGAACATAGATCCACAGGGTATTTGCGGCCTCTGTCAGTTGAGGCGTGATGCCAATGTCTTCTTGCGTTATTTCGATGAATTTTTCGTGGGCCTTGGATAGTTCTATGATCGGCGGGGGCGCTTTGCGAAAACATCCGCCGAGTGAACAGAGGACAAGAATAGCGATGCTTATTTTAATCTTCATGAGCCTTTTTTTGTGTTCAGATCTCCAGACGCGGGCGTCCGGATGTGGGTTTGAGATTGAATTTGTCGAAAATGGCCTGGATCTCATCATATTCCAATTCACCTTTACGCAGCAGTTCTTCAGCGAAATATTCCAGCAGATCCTTATGTTTGGTTAAGAGTTCGCGGACCTCTTTTAAACAGGTTTGCAGGATGTCCTGTACATCATCCTCCAGGGTCTCTTTGATTTTATCCGACAGCATGCCGTTTTTGTTGTCCTGGTAGATGTAGCTCCGGAAATCACCGATTAAGCCGGATTTGCCCATGCCGTAGGACCATACCATATCCCGTGCCTGTTGAATCGCGTGGTTAAAATCCGCAGAAGGACCTCCCCCCACCCCGGTGGATGTCTTTCCGAAAGTGACCTCTTCGGCGACATAACTGGCAATAAACATTTTGATCCGGGCCAAAAGTTCAGATCTGTCCGGGCAATAATATTCGCGCGGGGGCCGGTTGACGACCATGCCCAGGAAGCCTTTGCGAGGGATAATGGTTGCCTTGACGATATCATCTTTAGGGTGTAGTAAATAACCGAGGATCGCGTGGCCGGTCTCATGGTAAGCGGTCCAGCGTTTTTCTTCATCGCTCATTTGAATGTTGGATTTGTTGCCGTAGGAAACCCTGTCATAGGCCTCAGATAAGTCTTTCATGGAAACTTTTTTATGTTTTTCCCTGAGCGCGATGATGCCGGCTTCGCGCACAACGCTATCAACATCTGACGGGGTAAACCACAGGGAGCGTCTTGCCAGGATATCCGTGTTAATGGTCTCATCATGAGGTACGCGTTTCAGGTAGAAGTCAAATAAAAGTTTTCGTTCTTTCAGATTGGGACGGGTAATATTAATTTTCCGGTCAAATCGTCCCGAGCGCATGACCGCCGGGTCCAGGTCTTGTTCTCCAAAGTTGGTCGCTGCGATGATGACGATATTATTTTCGGTCTTGCGCAGACCGTCAAGCTCGGTTAAGAATTGATTGATGGTGGCATTGTGCGAGATTCCGCCTCCAAAGCCCGTGTCGGCCATGCGGGGCCGGGCAAAGGCATCGATCTCATCGATGAAAATAATGCAGCCGCCGTGGATCTCGGCTGTGGAGCGCGCCTGTTTGAACAGGGATTTCATCTGGGCGGCCCCCTGGCCTACGAAGATGCCGACAAATTCGCTTCCGGCAATGGAGATCATGGGCATGCCGCATTCGGTTGCGATCGCTTTGGCTAAATAGGTCTTTCCGCATCCCGGAGGGCCGATCATCAGCGTGCCTTTAACGATCTTGCCGCCGATGCTTTTGACCAAGTTTCTGTCTTTAAGGAGTTTGACGATCTCCCAGGCCTCTTCCTTGGCTGAATCCATGCCGATAACATCACTCCATTTGACATTGACTTGGGCCAATGACATTTTTTCCCGGCCAAGCCGGCCGAATAATCCGCCGCTCATAAAAAAATAATTTGCGCCTTGCAGGAATGTAACGAAGACAAAAGCCTGAACGATCCCCATCATTAAATACATCCCCATCATGGCCATCATTTGTTTGCGGCTGAAGGATTCCAGGGAAAGGAACGTGGTCAGGCCTATCGTCAGCAGGGTCAAGATGAGAACGATAAAACTAACGGCCAGAGTGATTAACGTGATCTTGAGCCAATGGATCTTGAGGTATATTAAGAATTTACGCATGAAATATCCTTAGGTTGCAGGGGTTACTTAATTGAAAAAGCTGATTAATTAAATAAATTAACATAATAATTTCTTTCTGTATACATTAAATTTATATTAACCTGAACATGTTTAAGGCTTGACACATTTATCAAACTGTGATATTTTGTCGGTCATGATGGTAATGAATGTTTTTTTGGAATATTCATGGTTGAAGTCAATTGCAGACTTAATTAATTTTAAAGAGGAAAAAGATTATGTCGAAAATATCTAAAGTTGTGGGTCGTCAAATTTTTGATTCGCGGGGAAATCCAACGGTTGAGGTTGATGTGATTTTAGAATCAGGAGTTATGGGAAGAGCTGCGGTTCCTTCCGGTGCGTCAACAGGCGAGCATGAAGCTATAGAATTGCGAGACGGCGACAAAGAGAAATATATGGGTAAGGGCGTTTTAAAAGCGGTAAAAAACGTCAATACGGTTATGGCGGAGAAAATTATAGGTCAGGAACCTGATTTCAGGGCCATCGATAAGATCCTTATCAATTTAGACGGAACCCCGAATAAAGCCAAATTGGGCGCTAATGCTATTTTAGGGATCTCATTGGCGACAGCCAAGGCCGCCGCCAATGAAGAAGGCGTTCCCCTCTATAAATATTTAGGCGGCAGTGAAGCGGCCATCCTGCCTGTTCCTTTGATGAATATTGTCAATGGCGGATGTCACGCCGACAACAATTTAGATATTCAGGAATTCATGATCGCACCCTTAGGCGCGCATACGTTTACCGAAGCCATGCGCATGGCCACAGAAGTCTTCCATAATCTGAAGGCGATTTTAAAGGATAAAGGATTGTCCACGTCCGTGGGGGATGAAGGCGGATTTGCTCCCAGCTTGGGCAGCAATGAAGAGGCGATCACGCTTATATTGGATGCCGTGGAAAAAGCCGGATACAAAGCAGATAAAGATATTTTTATCGCCCTGGATGCGGCCTCTTCGGAATTTTGTGAAAACGGAAAATATAATTATAACGGCAATTTGATTACCTCATCCGAGCTGATCTCTGTCTATGAAAGCATGGTTCAGGATAGCCCTATTATATCGATCGAGGATGGGTTGGATGAGAATGATTGGGATGGCTGGAAAGAAATGACGGACAGGCTCGGAGGCAATGTTCAGCTGGTCGGCGATGACCTGTTTGTGACCAATGTAGAACGCTTGAAAAAAGGCATTGATATGGGCGCGGCCAATTCAATTCTGATCAAGGTCAATCAAATAGGAAGTTTGTCAGAGACCCTGGATGCTATCAATCTGGCTAAAGAGAACAAATACACCTCGATCATTTCCCATCGATCAGGAGAGACCGCTGATACCACAATCGCGCATTTGGCCGTAGCCACAGGCGTGGGACAAATCAAGACAGGGTCACTTTCGCGTTCAGACAGATTGGCCAAATACAATGAACTTCTGAGGATTGAACAGGAATTGAAGGACAAGGCTGTTTACGCCGGTCCGTTGTGGGGAAAGGTTTGTTAGGACGATAAATCTCTGATAGAAGAAAGTCATTGTGAAAGATTTTATTCAGAAAAATCTGTTTTTAGTTGTTTTTGTTATTTCCGTGATCATTTTTTTTATTCCCTCGTATTCGAAGATCCAGGATTTAAAGAAAAAGAATCAGGAATTTGAAGCGGAATTGATGGATTTGCAGACAGCCAGGGATGCGATGGAGGAAGAAAGACGGCTTTTAAGTGAGGATGAGGATTATTTGGAGAAAGTCGCCAGAGAAAAGATGTCAGTAGGCCGTGAAGGCGAAACCATATATCGTATTCAGCCGGTTAATATCGAGTAACACCAGATGCAGATGCATCTGGTGAATAGGGAATGCGATAGAAACGGCTAAGGTTCAAAGACGTTTCTTGAATGTAAGCATTACCGTAGCATTTTAAAGCAACACCGTAGAAAGCAGTAATGCGAATAATAGATTTTAAATTAGCGATTAACGGAAGTTAGTCGTTTTGATATGCCGCGGGGTGGAGCAGCCCGGTAGCTCGTCAGGCTCATAACCTGAAGGTCAGAGGTTCAAATCCTCTCCCCGCAACCAAATTTTTTGGGTCACCCATCTCGGGTGGCCCAAAAATTTGTGTGGTGGATGCGTGAATG